>DATINN010000444.1:0-2499 GCA_035474175.1 Mycobacteriales bacterium
TCCAGGATCATGAAGATCCCGGACAGGAAGTCCTTGACCAGGTTCTGCGCGCCGAAGCCGAGCGCGACGCCGACGATCCCGGCCCCCCGACCCGTCGACCGGCGGCACCGGCCTCCCGGTGCCGGGCTCGCCGGCTGCGCCGGCCTCGCGGGCGGGCTCGGTGTGCACGTCCAGGCCGTTGCCGGGCGCCCGGCGGACACCGTTCTTGTCCAGCCCGTCGGCGATCCGCTGCCGCAGCGCCCGGGCCACCCGCCACTGCTCGGCCGGGCGGACCTTGACCGTCAGCCGCAACACGACCTTGTCGACGTCGATCTGCTCGACGCCGAGCACCTTCGGCTCCTCGATGATCGCGTCGGCGAACTCGTCCTCCCCGACCAGCTCGTCCGCCGTCGCCTGCAGGGCGTCCCCGGCCGCGTCCACGTCCGAGCCGTACGGGACGGGCAGGTCGACCACGACCTGGGCGAAGCCCTGGCTGTGGTTGCCGACCCGCAGCACCTCGCCGTTGCGGGCGTACCAGAGGGTGCCGTTGCCGTCGCGGACCCGGGTGACCCGCAGCCCGACCGACTCGACCGTGCCGCTGGCCGAGCCGAGGTCGACGACGTCCCCCACTCCGTACTGGTCCTCCAGGATCATGAAGATCCCGGACAGGAAGTCCTTGACCAAGTTCTGCGCGCCGAAGCCGAGCGCGACGCCGACGATCCCGGCCCCCGCGATGAACGGGCCGAGCTGGAAGCCGACCTCCCCGAGCACCAGCATCAGCGCCAGCACCCCGATCACCAGCGAGGTCACGCTGCGCAGGAGGGAGCCGACGGTCTCGGCCCGCTGCCGGCGGCGCTCGGACACCAGCCCGGCGCTCTCCGGCGTGGTCGCGCCCAGCCGTTCCTTCAGCGGCCGCAGCACCACCGGCACGTCGGTGTCCGCGGTCGAGCGGACCAGCCGGTTGACCGCGCGAAACAGCAGCCACCGCACCGCCAGCGCGAGCAGGATGATGACCACGATCCGGATCGGCCGGATGATGATCGCTTCCCGGTTGTCCGCGACGAACTGGCCGAAGGTCCGGCCGTGGTCGAGGGCGTCCTGCGCGGCGCTCACAGCGGCAGCCCCAGCCGGTCGGCCAGGAAGGCCAGCTGGTCCACCGACAGCTGCACGGTCCGGCTGACGGAGCGGGCGCCGTGACCGACGTCCTTCTCCCGCCGCAGCAGGATCGGCCGGGTGCCCGCCGTCGCGTGCTGCAGCGCCGCGCACATCTTGCGGGCGTGCAGCGGGTCGACCCGGGTGTCGCTGTCGAAGGTCGTGAACAGCACCGCCGGGTAGTCCACGCCGTCCCGCACGTGGTGATACGGGGAATACGCCGCCAGCCAGCCCAGCTCGGTCGGGTCCGCCGCGCTGCCGTACTCGTCGTTCCAGGTCCGGCCCAGCCCGAACAGCTCATACCGCACCATGTCCAGGAGCGGGGCGCTGCAGACGACCGCGCCGTAGAGCTCCGGGCGCTGGGTCAGGGCGGCGCCGACGAGCAGGCCGCCGTTGGAGCCGCCGTAGATGCCGAGCTGCGCGGGCGTGGTCCAGCCGTCCGCGACCAGCCGCTCGGCCGCGGCCGCGAAGTCGTCGAACACGTTCTGCTTGTGCTCGCGCATGCCGTCGCGGTGCCACTCCTCGCCGTTCTCCGAGCCGCCGCGCAGGTTGGCCACCGCCCAGACCCCGCCGGCCTCGACCCAGGCCAGCATCGACGGCGTGTACGACGGGGTCAGGGCCTGGTTGAAGCCGCCGTAGCCGTAGAGCACCGTGGGCCGCGGCCGGTCCGGCGCGAGTGCCTTGGCCACGACGAACATGTGCACCGTGGTCCCGTCCGCGGAGCGGTAGTGCGTCCGCCCGACCCGCACCGCCGCGGGGGCGCCGGCGCCGGGCGCGGTCGCCCAGGTGTCCAGCCCGGCCGGGTCGTCGGCGCTCCAGTGCCGCACCATCGGCGGGGTGACGTGGTCGGTCCAGCCGATCCAGGCCTCCCGGCCGCCCTCCGGCCGCGCGGTCATCCCGGCCACGCTGCCGGCGTCGGGCGTGGCCACGGTGCCGAGCCGGTCGCCGGTGGCCGGATCCCACCAGGACAGCGTGTCCGCGGCGTCCTTGGTGTGGGCGGCGAGCACGGTGACCACGTCACCGGCGCCGTCCGCCGAGGACAGCAGCACGGTCGAGCCCAGCACCTCGTCCGCGGCCTCGGGGATCACGTCGACCCAGTTGGCGTACGCGGGGTCGGCCGGGTCGACGCGGGCCAGCCGGCCGCGTGGGGCGTCCCGGTCGGTGAAGACGTAGGCGCGCCCGTCGCGGATGGCGCTCGAGGCGTGCAGCAGGAAGCCGCCGCCTTCCGACGCGAGCACCAGCGTGTGCACGATGCGGAGGATCGAGTCGATCGCGTAGGGATTCAGCGTCTGCCAGATCCGGCCGCGCCGCTCGGCGACGCTCCACTCGGCATAGAAGTCGCCGCGCGACATCGTCCAGCGGCCGTCG
>DATINN010000445.1:0-5535 GCA_035474175.1 Mycobacteriales bacterium
GTTCGCGCCGTTCGCCGAGTACGACGACGCCGAGTCGGCCCGCTGGCTGGCCGCGGCGGTGGAGGCGGCCTGGACCGGGTGGCCGGCCGCGCGCCGGGCCACGGTGCCGGTGAACGCGACCGTGCCGGCGGTGCCGGCCGCGGCCGTGCCCGGGGTGCTGGCCCGGTTCCCGGGCTGCACCACGGTCAAGGTCAAGGTCGCCCAGGCCGGGCAGGTGCTGGCCGACGACGTGGCCCGGGTGGCCGCGGTACGGGACGGGCTCGGCCCGACCGGCCGGATCCGGGTCGACGCCAACGCGGCCTGGTCGGTGCCGGCCGCGGTGACGGCGCTGACGGCGCTCGCCCCGTACGGGCTGGAGTACGCGGAGCAGCCGTGCGCGACGCTGCCGGAGCTGGCGGCGCTGCGCCGGGAGCTCGGGGGTGCCGTCGCGATCGCCGCCGACGAGAGCGTGCGCAAGGCGTCGGACCCGGCCCGGGTGGCGGTCGCGGGCGCGGCCGACCTGGTCGTGCTGAAGGTGGCGCCGATGGGCGGGGTGGCGGCGGCGCTGCGGGTGGCGGCCGGGTGCGGGCTGCCGGTGGTCGTGTCGAGCGCGCTGGACACGTCGGTCGGGATCGCGGCCGGGCTGGCGCTGGCGGCGGCGCTGCCGGAGCTGCCGTACGCGTGCGGGCTCGGAACCGTGGGGCTGATGGCGACCGACGTGACCAGCGACCCGCTGCTCCCCCGGGCCGGCGCCCTGCCGGTCGGCCCCGTCACCCCGGACCCGGCGCTGCTCGCGGAGTTGGCCGCACCGCCGGACGTCCACGCCTGGTGGGAGTCCCGCCTGCTGCGCTGCCTGGCCCTGCTGTCCCGGGCGGCGGCGTGAACCCGTCGACGGCGCTGGCGCGGGTGGTGGTGGACGAGCTGGTGCGGGCCGGGGTGCGGGAGGCGGTCCTGGCGCCGGGGTCGCGATCGGCGCCGCTGGCGTTCGCGCTGCACGCGGCCGACGCGGCCGGTCGGCTGCGGCTGCACGTCCGCATCGACGAGCGGTCGGCCGCGTTCCTCGCGCTCGGGCTGGGGAAGGTGAGCCGGACCCCGGTCGCGGTCGTGACCACGTCCGGCACGGCGGTGGCCAACCTGCACCCGGCCGTGCTGGAGGCCTCGTACGCCGGGGTGCCGATGCTGCTGCTGACCGCGGACCGCCCGCCGGAGCTGCGCGGGGTCGGCGCCAACCAGACGATCGACCAGCTCGGCCTCTACGGCGCCGCGGTCCGGCTGTTCGTCGAGCTGGGCGCCCCGGACCGCCGCGCCGGGCAGAACGCCTACTGGCGCTCGGCGGTGTCCCGGGCGGTGGCCGCGGCGACCGGCGCCCGGCCCGGACCGGTCCACGTCAACGTCGCCCTGCGGGAGCCGCTGGTCCCGGACGCCGCGGCGGACTGGCCGGAGTCGCTGGACGGGCGGCCGGGCGGCGCCCCCTGGACGGCCGTGCTGCCGCCGGACCGGCCCGCGCCGCCGGTGGACGACCTGCCCGACCGCACCGTGGTCGTGCTCGGCGACGGCGCCGACGCGGTCGCGGTGCTGGACCTGGCGACGGCCCGCGGCTGGCCGGTGGTGGCCGAGCCCAGCAGCGGCGCCGGGCCCGCGCCGGCCGTGCTGCCCGGCGGCGAGCTGCTGCTGCGGGACGCGGAGTTCCTGGCCGGGCACCGGCCGGAGCGGGTGCTGGTCGCCGGCCGCCCGACCCTGAGCCGCACGGTCGCCCGGCTCACCGCGAGCGCCGCGCTGGACGTGGTCGCGGGGACCGCCGGCTGGACCGACCCGGGCGCGCACGCGGTGCGGGTGCTGCCGGGCGTGCCGGCCCCGGCCGGCGGGCGGGACGAGCGCTGGCTGCCGGCCTGGCGGGAGGCCGCCGACGCCGCCCGGACCGCCGCGGACAAGGTCCTGGCCGGTCTCGACGGCCTGCCCGAGCCGGTGGTGGCGGCGGTGCTGATGGACGCCGTGCCGGCCGGCGGCCTGGTCGTCAGCGGCTCCTCCAAGTCGGTCCGCGACCTGTTCCTGGCCGGGCCCCGGGCCGGGGTGACCGTGCTGGCCAACCGGGGCGTCGCCGGCATCGACGGGACCGTGTCGACCGCGGTCGGCGCCGCCCTGGCCGCCGGCGGACCCACGTACGCCCTGATGGGCGACCTGACCTTCCTGCACGACGCCAACGGGCTGGTCATCGGGCCGGGCGAGCCGCGGCCGCGGCTGACGATCGTGGTGGTCAACAACGACGGCGGCGGCCTGTTCGGGCTGCTGGAGCAGGGCGGGCCGGAGCACCGGGACGCCTTCGAGCGGGTCTTCGGCACCCCGCACGGGGTCGACCTGGCCGCCCTCTGCGCCGCGACCGGCACGCCGCACCGGCGGGTCGGCACCCGGGAGGAGCTGGCGGCCGCGCTGGCCGAGCCGGACGCGCTGCGCGTCGTGGAGGTGCGGACGGACCGGCGGCAGGCAGCCGAGATCGACCGCGCGCTCTGAGCGCCGGAGCCCTGGGCGCCGGGAGCCTGGGCCGGAGCCTGGGCGCCGGGAGACCGGGCCGGAGCCCTGAGCGCTGGGAGCCTGGACCCCTAAGCGCCGAGCGCCTCGCGCATCGGCAGCAGCTTGGCCTCGCTCTCGGCCAGCTCCTCGGCCGGGTCGGACCCGGCCACGATCCCGCAGCCGGCGAACAGCCGCAGCCGCGCGGGGTCGGCCGGGTCCAGCTCGGCGCAGCGCAGCGCGATCCCCCACTCGCCGTCGCCGGCGGCGTTCATCCAGCCGACCGGCCCGGCGTACCGGCCCCGGTCCAGGCCCTCGACCGCGCGGATGACCGCCAGCGCGGCCGGCCGGGGCGACCCGCACACCGCCGCCGAGGGGTGCAGCGAGGCCAGCAGGCCGAGCGAGGTCGAGCCGTCGGCGACCACGGCCGAGACGTCGGTGGCCAGGTGCAGCACGTTCGGCAGCGCCAGCACGTACGGGGCGTCCGGGACCTCGACCGAGCCGCAGTGCCGGGCCAGGGCGTCGGCGACCGAGGCCACCCCGTACCGGTGCTCGCTGAGGTCCTTGGCCGAGCGGGCCAGGGCCGCGCTGCCGCCGGCGGTGCGGGGCAGGGTGCCGGCCAGCACCCGGGAGGTCGCGATCCCCTTCTCCAGCCGGACCAGCATCTCCGGGGTCGCGCCGAGCAGCCCGTCGACGGCGAAGGTCCAGCAGCCCGGGTAGCCGGCGGCCAGCCGGCGCAGCAGCCGCCGCGGGTCGACCGGGCCCTCGGCGCGGGCGACCACGTCCCGGGCCAGCACCACCTTCTCGACCTCGCCGCGGTCGATCCGCCGGATCGCCTCGGCGACCGCGCCGGTCCACTCGGCGGCGGTCCGGCTGCCCTCCCCGTACGTGACCGGGCCCGGCGCGGGCGGCGGTGTCCCCGGGACGGGCAGGGCCCGCCCGGTGCCGGCCACGGTGGTGAGCCACCAGACGCCGTCCCGGACGCCGACCACCGTCTCCGGCACGACCAGCGCGGACGTCCCGGTCGCGCCGTCGAACGCGAACGACCCGAACGCCACCGGCCCGCACCCGGGCAGCCCGACCTCGTCCTCGACCACGACGCCGGCCAGCAGCTCGCGCCACCAGGCTTCGGCGGCGGCGAACGGGTCGGGCCCGGTCAGCTCCAGCCGGGCCGCGGTCCCCCACCCGATCAGGCCCTCCCCGCCGGTGACCCAGGCCAGGCCACCGGGCTCGGGCAGCAGGTCCAGCAGGTCCCCGGGGTTGGGGATCGGGACCGTGCGGACGGTGCCGAGGGCGGAGGTCGGTACGACGGTCACACCTCAGCGTAAAGATCGGGCCTGTCCTGGGCGCGCCCAGCCCATGTCCCCTTCGTCACTCCTGAGACACTCTCAGGCCGGTGGCGGCCCCGCGGGCGGCCGGATGTCACGACGCTGAGCCGAGCGCCCTGGTCACGCTGATCTCGATGGCGACGCGGGCCGGGTTCTCGCGGGGCTGCCGGTAGCGGCGGGCATACCGCTCGACCGCCTCGGCCACGGCCGCCGGGTCGGCGGCGACCCGGGCGGTGCCTTCCAGGGTCAGCCAGCGGCGGCCGTCGACCTGGCACAGCACCGCGCGCCCGTCGCGGCGGACGTTCGCGGCCTTCTGGGAGGTGCCGGAGGTGATCACCCGGGCCAGCCCGGCGACCGCGTCCCAGGTGAAGCCGACCGGCACCACGTGCGCGCTCCCGTCGGCCCGGTAGGTGGTCAGCGTGGCCAGGTGCCGCTCGGTCAGGAAGTCGGCGGCGGCGGAGAGATCGACGGGCACGGCGCCAGTCTCACCCACGCCCGGCGACCGAGCGACTTCTACGCCGTACGGGTGATTCTGCGGAGTTGGCGCCGATCGTGTTGGTAAAGTCGTCTTTACCCAACTGTCCCGATCCGCGCCCGTGGCCTGTCCGACGGGCGGTAGAGCACTGGGCTGTGGCGGCGATCCCGCGCGGCCCCTCGACGCAGGAGCCTCGATTGACGACGCCGTCACCCGCAGCCCCGTCCAGCACCCCCGCCCCGTCCCGCACTGCGGCCTCGTCCCGCACCCTCGCCTCGATGGTGACCGAGCGGATGCGCGCGCACCCGGACCGGCCGGCGGTGCTCGACGACACCCGGGAGCTGACCTACGGCGAGCTGGACCGGCGCACGGACACGATCGCCGCGGGCCTGCAGCGGGCCGGCGTGCGCCGGGGTGACCTGGTCGCGGTGTTCCTGTCCCGGACGGTCGACATCGTGGCCGGGCTGCTGGCCGTGCACCGGCTCGGGGCGGCGTACGTCCCGCTGGACCCGGACTACCCGGCCGAGCGGCTGGAGTTCATGGTCGCCGACAGCGCCCCGCGGGCCCTGCTGGTGGACGCGACGACGGCCGGCCGCTTCGCCGCGATCCCGGTCGTGGACGTCAGCACGCTGCCCGCCGGCGCCCCGGTCGACCCGGAGGCGCCGCGGCCGGAGGACCTGGCGTACGTGATCTACACCTCCGGCTCCACCGGCCGCCCCAAGGGCGCCATGCTGGAGCACCGCAACACGGTGAACATGCTCGACTGGGTGCACACCGAGTTCTCCCCGGCCGACCTGGCCGGAGTGCTGCTGGGCACGTCGATCTGCTTCGACCTGTCGGTCTTCGAGGTCTTCGGCACGCTCACCGGCGGCGGCACGATCGTCGTCGCCGCCAACGGCCTGGCCCTGCCCGAGATCCGGCACCGGGACCGGGTCACGCTGCTCAACACCGTCCCGGGGGTCACGGCGGCGCTGGTCCGGGCCGGCGACCTGCCGCCCTCGGTCCGGGTCGTGATCCACTCCGGCGACACCACCAGCCGGGCCCTGGCCGACGCCGTGCACGCGGTCCCCACGGTCGAGCGCCTCTACAACCTCTACGGGCCGACCGAGGTCGTGACCTGGCAGATCGGCACCCTGGTACGCCGCGGCGACCCTGCCGAGCCGCCGCTGGGGACGCCGTTCCCGGGCGTCGGCGCGCACGTGCTCGACCCGGCCGGGCGTCCCGTCGCCGACGGCGAGATCGGCGAGC
>DATINN010000446.1:0-3539 GCA_035474175.1 Mycobacteriales bacterium
CCGCGGGCCCCCGGGCTCGCGCCGGCCGGGCCCACACCCGCCGGGCCCGGACCGGCCGGGCCCGGACCGGCCGGGCCCGGACCGGCCGGGCCCTCAGTAGCCGGGCCCTCAGTAGCCGGGCCCGCAGTAGCCGGGCCCGCAGCGGCCGGCCCCGGACCGGCCGAGCGAGGGCCGGGTGGGAGTGCTCGGATCGCCTTCAGGTAGGCGGCGTGGGCGATGGCGAAACCGCCGATCCCGCCCAGCAGCCCGGCCTCGGACCGGGACAGCAGCGCGACGTCGCCGGCCCAGGACCCCGCCAGCGCGACGGCCGCGGGCCCGGACGGGCGCACCCCGGTTGCGAGCGCGATCGCCGGCACCAGCGCCGGCTTGGTCAGCCACCGGGCCCGCCGCCGACCCGACCCGGCCAGCACGGCGTCGGCCACGGCGACCGTTGCCGCGACCCCGCCCGCCACCCGCCCCGCCATCCCGCCGGGCACGTATCCCGCGACCCGGGCCAGCACCCCGCCCGGCACCCGGCCCGCGACCCCGGCCGGCACCCGATCCCGCACCCCGCCCGGCACCCGGCCCGCCGTCGTGATCACCCCGGCAGTGTGCCCTACCGGCCCACGTCCAGGACGGCCCGGGCGAACGCGTCCGGCGCCTCCTGCGGCAGGTTGTGCCCGATCCCGCCGGTGACGGTCCGGTGCTCGTACGGCCCGGTGAAGCGGCCCGCGTACGACGCCGGGTCCGGGTGCGGCGCCCCGTTGGCGTCGCCCTCCAGGGTGATCGACGGGACGCCGATCGGGGGCGCCCCGGCCAGCTGCTTCTCCAGCGCGTCGTGCTCGCCCGAGCCCTCGGCCAGCCCGAGCCGCCAGCGGTAGTTGTGCACCACGATGTCGACGTGGTCGGGGTTGTCGAACGCGGCCGCGCTCCGGTCGAACGTCGCGTCGTCGAAGGACCACCGCGGCGACGCCGTCCGCCAGATCAGCCGCGCGAAGTCCCGCCGGTGGGCCGCGTAGCCGGCCCGGCCGCGCTCGGTGGCGAAGTAGAACTGATACCACCAGGACAGCTCGGCCGCGGGCGGCAGCGGCGCCCGCCCGGCCTCCTGACTGCCGATGAGGTATCCGCTGACCGACACCAGACCGGCGCACCGCTGCGGCCACACCGCGGCCATGATCCCGGCCGTCCGCGCCCCCCAGTCGAACCCGCCGACCACGGCCCGCTCGATCCCCAGCGCGTCCAGCAGCGCGACCGCGTCTCCCGCGAGCGCCGCCTGCTCCCCGTTGCGCAGGGCCGCGGCGGAGCGGAAGCGGGTCGTCCCGTACCCGCGCAGGTACGGCACGACCACCCGGTGCCCGGCCGCCGCCAGCACCGGCTCGACCTCGGCGAAGGCCTGGATGTCGTACGGCCAGCCGTGCAGCAGCAGCACCGCGGGCCCGTCGGCCGGCCCCACCTCGGCGTAGCCGACGACCAGCTCCCCGGCCTCGATCTCGTGCAGCGGCCCGTACGTCATCCCGTCCCCTATCCGAAGGTGAACACGAACGCCTCGACCCCGGCGTCGAGGAAGGTGATCTCGACCGTGCGCTCCCGCACCGGCCCCTGCTGCCGGACGAGCTGGTAGAGCCGCTGCCCGTCGGCCGTGCCGTGCCCGTCGGGACCCACGTCCAGGCCCGGCGCGGGCGCGCCGTCCACCAGCACCCGGAACCGCACCGGGTCCCGCCCCCGGGCCGGCCCCAGCACCAGGTGCAGGTCCCGGGCCTCGAACCGGTAGCGGATCCCGGCCCCGGGCGCGCCGGCCACGATCCGGTCCCGGCCCACCGTCCAGGTCCCGGACAGCCCCCACTGGTTGAGCCGCAGCCGGTCCGGCACCGCGTAATCGTGCGGCCGGTCGAGCACGGCCCCGTTGGCGGAGGCGAAGTTCTCCGACCGCTCGTGGCCGAGGTAGTTTTCCGGCGAGCGCAGGGTCTCCCAGTCGGCCGCCACCTCGATCCCCTCGCCGGAGCCGGGCACCGGCTTGCGCTCGACCCCGAGCAGGCGCTGGATCGCCCGCTCCATCTCCTCGTAGCCGCCCTCGCCGAACTGGTGCCGCCGGATCACGCCGCCCTCGTCGGCCAGGTAGATCGCGGGCCAGTAGCGGTTGCGGAACGCGGTCCAGACCGCGTAGTCGTTGTCGACCGCGATCGGGTACGGCACCCGCAGCTCCCGCGCGTACCGCCGGACGTTGTCGAGGTCGTGCTCGAACGCGAACTCGGGCGTGTGCACGCCGATCGTGACCAGCCCGTCGCCGCCGTACTGCTCGGCCCAGCCCCGGACCCAGGGCATCGTGCGCAGCCAGTTGATGCACGTGTACGTCCAGAACTCGACCAGCACCACCCGCCCGCGCAGGCCGGCCGCGGTCAGCGGCGGCGAGTTGAGCCACTCGGTCGCGCCGTCGAACTCCGGTAACCGGTCCATGTCAGCGCAGGGACCGGAAGGCGGCCCGGACCTCGGTCGTGAACAGCTCCGGCTCCTGCCAGGCCGCGAAGTGGTTGCCCGCGTCGACCTCGTTGAAGTACACGAGGTTGGGGTACGCCCGCTCGGTCCAGCTGCGCGGCGCCCGGTAGAGCTCGTTGGGGAAGACGCTGACCGCGGCCGGCACGGTGACGTTCTTGACGTCGAAGAAGCCGAGCGTGTTCTCCCAGTAGAGCCGGCCCGAGGACACCCCGGTGTTGGTGACCCAGGTGAGCGTGATGTTGTCCAGGACCTCGTCCCGGGTCAGGTTGCCGACCGGCTCCCCACGGAACGCGGCGGCGATATCGGTGTAGCTGAGGGCGTCGTGGTCGAGCATCCACGCGGCCAGCGCGGCGGGCGAGTCGGCCAGCCCGTACAGGGTCTGGGGCCGCAGGTTCATCTCCGTCGCATACCCGATCCCCTTGGTGTAGAGGAAGTTCAGCCGCTGCCAGGCCGCCAGCTCCGCGGCCGACGGGCCGTCCGGCGGAGCCGCGGCACCGAGCGTCGGGGACACCTCCGGCGGCACCGTGCCGGGCATGTTGGAGTGGATGCCGGCCAGCTCCGGCGGCGCCTTGGCCCCCATCACGTCGGTGATCTGCGCGCCCCAGTCGCCGCCCTGGGCCACGAACCGGGAGTAGCCCAGCCGCCGCATCAGCGTGATCCAGGCGTCCGCGATGTGCACCGGGTCCCAGCCGGTGGTCGCCGGCCGGGCCGAGAAGCCGTACCCGGGCATGGACGGGACGACCACGTGGAAGGCGTCCTCGGCCGCGCCGCCGTGTGCGGTCGGGTCGGCCAGCGGGCCGATCACGTTGAGCATCTCGACCACCGAGCCGGGCCAGCCGTGCGTGATGATCAGCGGCAGCGCGTCCTCGTGCGGCGAGCGGACGTGGAGAAAGTGGATGTCGAGGCCGTCGATCGCGGTGCGGTACTGAGGGAAGCGGTTCAGCCGGTCCTGCGCGGCCGGCCAGTCGTAGCCGTCAAGCCAGTACTCGCACAGCGCGCGGGTGTAGGCCAGCGGGATGCCCTGCGACCAGTCGGTCACTGTCTCCTGGTCGGGCCACCGGGTGCGC
>DATINN010000447.1:0-3958 GCA_035474175.1 Mycobacteriales bacterium
GCCGTGCGCGGCCGCCGGGTGGACGCGACCGCGGTGCGCACCGCGCTGGCCGCGGTGGACGACGTGGACGGCCGGCTCGGGCGGGCGCTGCGGACCACCGACCGGTGGACGACCGTGCGCGCCACCGTCGCCGACCGGGTGTCCCGGACCAGCTGGCCGCAGGCCGCCACCGCGTACACGCAGTACAGCGACCTGAACACGGAGCTGCTGGAGCTCAACCGGACCGTCGGCGACAACTCCCGGCTGATCCTCGACCCGGCCATCGACGCGTACTACGTCACGAACGCCACGCTGCTGCGGATCCCGGAGATCCTCGTCGACTCCGGGCGGTACGCGGACCTGTCCGTGCTGTCCGCGGCCGGCGGGCCGCCCGACGCCACCGCGCAGGCGCAGCTGGCCGCGGCCCGCAACCGGATCGCCACCGACGCCGCCGACCTGGCCGACGGGCTGGTCAAGGCGTTCGGCCGGACCGGCAGCAGCACGCTGGGACCGGGGCTGGCCGGCCCGCTGGCCGACTTCCGCACCGCCGTCGACGCGGTCGCGCCGTCGACCTCGCTGCTCGCGCCGGTGCCGCAGCGGTCGCTGCTCGACCTGGCCGGCGACCAGGCCACGCTGCAGCGGGCCGCGCTCGCCCTGGAGCGGGCCACGCTGAGCCAGCTCGACCTGCTGCTGCGGTCCCGGGTCGCCGACGCGCAGCGCGGCCGGGTCGTCACGCTGGCCGCCGGGGTGGTCGGGGTGCTGGTCGCGGCCGGGCTGGCCGCGCTGGTGTGGCGGCGGTTCCCGGCCGGTCCGGCCCGCGCCCGCCGGTCGCAGCCCGACCGCGACGGCCGGTCGCAGCCGGCCCGCGCCGGCCCGCCGCAGCCGACCCCGCCGGCGGAGAAGTCCGTGGCCCCGGTCAACGGCCCTGCCGTACCGGCCCGGGCCGGGCGCAACGGAGGTGCCCGTGCTGCTCGGTAGGCTCCGGGTCCGGCAGAAGCTGGTCCTGCTCGTGCTCCCGCTGCTGCTGCTGGCCGTCGTCGGCGCCGTCCCGCTGGTCGCCGGGCGGATGCAGGCGGCGCAGCGCTCCGGCGACAGCGCCGAGCTGGTCACCCGGGCCGTCCGGATCACCGAGCTGGTCCAGGCCATGCAGCTGGAGCGGCTGGCCTCCCTCGGCTACCTCGACGGCGCCGTCGCCCGCGACGTGCTGGTCACCCGCTCGGCCCGGGTGCTGGAGCTGGCCAGCCAGCTCGGCACCGACTACGGCCGCGGCGACGACCAGCTGCTCAGCGCGGTCCGCCAGGTCACCAACCGGTCCGCGATCGACGGCGTCCGGCCCCAGGTGCTGGACAAGCGGATCAGCGGCGCGGGGGTCTACTCCGTCTTCACCGACGTGATCGGCACCCTCATCGGCATCCTGCGGCTGACCGAGGGCTACTCGCTGCGCAACAGCTCCGGCCGCCAGCAGCTCGCCCTGGACTCGATCGTCCGGCACGACGAGGCGACCGCGGCCGAGGGCGCCGCGCTGTTCATGGAGCCCGGCCGCCGGGTGAGCGCCCGGGTCATCGCCCGGGTCAGCGCCGGCCTCGCGATCGAGGACCGGGAGGAAGACGTCTTCAAGCCGCTGGCCGAGCCGACGGCCATCGAGCTGTACGAGGGGGTCGAGGAGGGCGCCGCCAGCACCCGGCTGAACGACTACCTGGACCAGCTGGTCAACAGCCCGGCCGGCGCCATCGCGGCCGCCACCCCGCTCAGCCTGCTGACCCAGGTCGAGTCGGTGACCCAGCAGAGCCGGCTGGTGGAGACCGGCGTGGCCAAGCGGGCGGTGGACGAGGCCAACCGGTCCGCGGCCCGCGACCGCCTGCTGGCCGGGCTGGGGCTCGGGATCGCGCTGGTGCTGCTGGTCGGCGCGACCGTGCTGTCGGTGCTGATCACCCGGTCCATCGCCCGGCCGCTGCGGCGGCTCACCGCGTCCGCGGACGAGGTCGCCGACGTGGCCCAGCAGGAGCTGGTCCGGGTGGCCGACACCGACGACCCCGAGGCCGCGGTGCCGCACCTGCGCCCGGTCCAGGTCGGCACGGCCGACGAGATGGGCGAGCTGGCGCAGGCGTTCAACCGGGTCCAGCAGGTCGCGTCCAGCCTGGTCGAGCGGCAGCTGGTGAGCCGGCAGAACGTGGCCACGATGTTCGGCAACGTCGGCCGCCGGACCCAGAACCTGGTCGGCCGGCAGCTGGCGATGATCGACTCGCTGGAGCGCAACGAGCAGGACCCGGCGCTGCTGGACCGGCTCTACCGGCTCGACCACGTCTCCACCCGGCTGCGCCGCAACGCCAACTCGCTGGTCGTGCTGTCCGGCGCGACCGACCAGCAGATCACCGGCGAGCCGCTGACCGTGGCCGACACGATCCGCTCGGCGCTGGGTGAGATCGAGGGGTTCCAGCGCGTACGGCTGGGCGAGGTCGACAGCGCGCTGCTCACCCCCAACGTCACCCCGGACGTGATCCTGCTGCTGGCCGAGCTGCTGGAGAACGGCACCTCCTTCTCGCCGCCGCACACCGAGGTCGAGGTCGACGCGCAGTCCTTCGACGGCGGCGGCGTGACGATCCGGATCGTCGACCACGGGCTCGGGATGACGAGCGAGCAGCTGGCCGCGGAGAACGGCCGGCTGGTGTCGCGGGAGCGGCTCGACCTGGCCCCGACCGACGTGCTGGGCCTGTTCGTGGTCGGGCGGCTGGCGCGGCGGCACGGGATCGAGGTGCTGCTGGCGCCGACGCCCGGGACCGGGGTGACGGCCGAGGTGCGGGTGCCGGCCCGGCACGTGGTCCGCTCCGGGGCGGCGGCGGCGGCGGCGGTGTCGGCGGCGTCGGTGTCGGGCTCGGGCTCCGGCTCTGGCTCGGGTTCGGTTGCCGGCTCGGTGGCCGGCTCCGTTGCCGGTTCGGTCGAGGCGGGCGAGGGGCGCGGGTGGTGGGAGGCCGCTCGGGCTGGTTCTTCTTCTCCTTCTTCTCCTTCGGTCGAGTGGGCCGGGGAGGCGCCGGAGCCGAGCACGAACGGGCACGGTGCGACGGCCTTCCGGCCCCCGCGACCGGCCGAGGATGCTCGGCCGACGGTCGGACCGCCGGCCGAGGTCGAGCTCCCGTCCGGGCGGGTCGGGGAGGCTGGGCTGCCGTCCGGGCGGCTGGCCGAGGCCGAGCCGACCGTCGACGCCGGGCCGGCTGTTCGGCCCCCGGGCGAGGTTGGGCCGGCGGGCGGGGCGGCGGCCGGAGGTGGGCAGCGGGCGGACGGCAAGTCGGGGTCGGTGGAGTCCGGTGGGGCGCCGGCCGGGGCCGGCGTGCCGGCGGCGGGTGCGGACGAGGACGGGAAGGACGTACCGCGGCCGCGGGGGGCGGCCGGGATGGTGCGCCGGGTGCGGGGGGCCCAGCATCCCGACACCGGCGCGCCCCGCCGGTTCGAGGTGCCGATCGCCCCGTCGCCGGCGTCCGCGGCCGACGCCCGGGCCGAGATCGAGGACTTCGAGGAGGGCGTCCGGCGGGCGCTGCGCGAGACCGGCGCCGACGGCGGGGCCGGGTTCGTGGTCGAGTCCTCGGCCGCGCCCTGGGCCCACCTCGACGATCCGGAGAGCGCGGAGGAGACCCGGGCCCGGGTCGAGGAGTTCGAGAACGGCGTCCGGCGGGCGCTGGCCCGGCTGGACGAGGTCGCGGCCGATCCGGCCCCGCTCTTCGACGCCGTACCCGTGCCGCGCTCCTCCCCGGAGCCGTCCACCCGCCCGCAGCCGTCCCGGCCCGCCGTCTCTGAAGAGCCCCCGGCCGCGACCACCCCCACCGACCCGACCCGCGCCACCACCACCCCCACGGAGCCGACCCGCGCCGCCGCCCCTGCTCAGCCTGGCCCGGTTCAGGCTGGCCCGGTTCAGCCTGGCCCGGTTCAGCCTGGCCCGGTTCAGGCTGGCCCGGTTCAGGCTGGCCCGGTTCAGGCTGGCCCGGTC
>DATINN010000448.1:0-1793 GCA_035474175.1 Mycobacteriales bacterium
CCGCCGTCGCGGACCTGCAGGACGGCCGCGCCGGGCGTCTCGTACAGGGCCAGGACGACGGGGCGGCCGGCCGGCGTGACGCGCAGGGCGTTCTCGGCCAGGCCGTCGACGATCTGCCGGACCCGGGTCGGGTCGGTGACGCAGTGGACCGGGTGCCGGGGCAGGTCCGTGCCGGCCTGCACGCCGACGGCCTCGCAGCGGGCCCGCCAGACGTCGGCGGCCTTGCCCAGCAGCTCGGTCAGGTCGACCGCCTGCAGGTCGATCCGGAAGTCCTGGGCGCCGAGGCGGGCCAGGTCGAGCAGGTCGGACACCAGCCGGTCGAGCCGCCGGGCCTCGCCCAGCACGGTCTCGCCGACCGGCCGCACGTCCGCGCCGGTGGTCACGCCGTCGGCCAGCGACTCGGCGAAGCCGGTGATCGCGGTGAGCGGGGTGCGCAGCTCGTGGCTCACCGAGAGCAGGAACTCGCGCTGCCGGCCCTCGCTGGTGGCCAGGGCCGCGGACAGCACGTTGAGCGAGTCGGCGACCGCGGCCACCTCGGCCGGACCCGCGGGCGGCACCCGCACGTCGCGGGCGCCGGCGGCGAGCAGGTGCGCGGTGTGCGCGGCGTCCTTCAGCGGGCGGGCCAGCAGCCGGGCCAGCAGGACGCCGGCCAGCACGGCCACGGCCAGGCCGATGAGCAGGGCCAGCGCGATCCGGCCGAGGGCGCCGCGGACCACGCTGGCGTCGGAGAGGGCCTGCGCCAGCACGACGCCGCCGTTGGCCACCGGCCGGGCCTCGACCAGCGTGCGGGTGCCGCCGACGTCCCGGGTCAGCGACAGCGGCTCGCCGGCGACCACGGCCGCGCGCTCCTGGTCGGTCAGCGCCCGGACCGCCAGCCCGCCGGCCGGTCCGCCGCTGGTCGCGCCGGTCCGGGTCAGCAGGGTGAAGTCGATCTTCAGCGCGTTGAGCTGGTTGCGGGTGCGCTGCTTGGCCAGGGCGACGCCGCCGAGCCGGCCGGTGCCGGTGGCGCTGTCGGCGGCCGCGTCGGCCAGCGTGGCCAGCGTCCGGCGGGCGTCCGTGTCCCCGGCCGAGCGCACGAACCCCACCGACACCAGCCCGGCGACGAGCACCGCGACCACCGCGACGGCGGTCGTGACCAGCGCGATCCGGCCGGCCAGCGTCCCCCGGCCGGTGCTCATCCCGGGTCCGCCGAGTAGCCGACGCCGCGGACCGTACGGATCGGGCTGGCGGCGCCGAGCTTGGCCCGCAGCTGGGCCACGTGCACGTCGACGGTGCGGGTGCCGGCCGCGGCGGCGTAGCCCCAGACCTCGGAGAGCAGGTGCTCCCGCTCATACACCCGGCCGGGCCGGCGCAGCAGGAACGCCAGCAGGTCGAACTCGGTCGTGGTCAGCGCCACCTCGGCCTCGTCCACGAAGGCGCGGCGCCGGTCCGGGTCCAGCGACACCCGCCCGACCCGCAGCAGCGGGCTGGACCGCTCCGCCCCGCGGGTCCGCCGCAGCACCGTCTTCACCCGGGCCACCAGCTCCCGGGGCGAGAACGGCTTGGTCACATAGTCGTCCGCGCCCAGCTCCAGCCCCAGCACCCGGTCGATCTCGTCGTCCCGGGCGGTCACGAACAGCACCGGCGTCCAGTCGCCGTCGGCCCGCAGCCGCCGGCACAGCTCGGTGCCGTCCAGGCCGGGCAGGCCGACGTCGAGCACGATCGCCACCGGGTGCAGCCGACGGGCGGCGGCCAGCCCGGCCGCGCCGTCGGATTCCACGTGGACGCCGAAGCCCTCGCGGGCCAGGTACATC
>DATINN010000449.1:0-7863 GCA_035474175.1 Mycobacteriales bacterium
ACCGTTCGCGGATCAGTGCGATGTCCTCGTCCTTGATCCGCCCTGGCACGCAGGCGATCCTATGCCTGCGGCGCCACCTCGGTGAGGGGGACGGCGGGGTCGGCGAGACGGTCCTGGTCGACCGGGGTGCCGCGGCGGACCAGGTCCTGGATGGGGTCGGTGACGTCCCAGACGTTGACGTTCATCCCGGCCAGGACCTTCCCCTGGGACAGGTAGAACGCGACGAACTCGCGGGCCGCCTTGTCGCCCCGGATGACGATCTGGTCGTACGAGCCGGGCGGGGCCCAGCCCGAGTATTCCAGGCCCAGGTCGTACTGGTCGGAGAAGAAGTAGGGCACCCGGTCGTAGCTGACGTCCTGGCCGAGCATGGCCCTGGCCGCGGCCGGGCCACCGTTGAGCGCGTTGGCCCAGTGCTCGACCCGGACCCGGCCCCACTGCGGGGTGTCGACGTTGGCGACGTCGCCGGCCGCGTAGATGTCGGGGTCGGAGCTGCGCAGCGAGGCGTCGACGAGCACGCCGTTGTCGACCGCGAGCCCGGCCTCCTCGGCCAGCCTCGTGTCCGGACGGATGCCGACGCCGGCCACGACCAGATCGGCCGGCACGGTGCTGCCGTCGGGCAGGGTCACGCCGTCGTCGCCGATCGCGGCCACTCCGGAGTTGAGCCGCAGGTCGACGCCGTGGGCGCGGTGCAGGTCGGCGAAGACCGCGCCGAGCTCGTCGCCGAGCACCCGGGACAGCGGCTGCGGCAGCGTCTCGATCAGGGTGACCTCGGCGCCGTATTCGCGGGCGGCCGCGGTGACCTCCAGGCCGATCCAGCCGGCGCCGACCACGACCACCCGGCCGCCGCCGGACCCGCTCCCCGTCAGGGCCTGCTTCAGGTCGTCGGCGTCGGGCAGCTTGCGCAGCGTCCGGACCCGGTCGCCGCCGGGCACGTCCAGCGGGCGCACCACCGAGCCGGTGGTCAGCAGCAGCTTCCCGTAGCGCAGCCGCTCGCCGCCGGCCAGCTCGACCTCGTGCGCGGCCGGGTCCAGCGCCGTCACCGGCGACTCCAGCCGCAGGTCGATGCCCTGCTCGTCGTACCAGGGCAGCGGGTGCACGGCGGCCGACTCGCGGGCGTCCTTGCCGAGCAGGTAGCCCTTGGACAGCGGCGGCCGCTCGTACGGGACCTCGGCCTCGTCGCCGAGCAGCACCACCGGCCCCTCGAAGCCCTCTGCGCGCAGTGTCTCGGCGGCCTTGGCGCCGGCCAGTCCGGCGCCGACGATCACGTACGGGTCCATGGGGTCAGCCTGTCATGAGTGCGGCGTGCCGGACAGGAGCCGAAAGGTCGGTGAGACCGGCGACCTGGTCGACCACCACCCGCAGCCGGGCCGCGTCGTCCGGCGCGGCCAGCCAGTCCGGGCGCAGCGCCGGGTCCAGCGCGGCGGGGGCCCGGTCGGCCAGCAGGCCGGCCAGCTCGGTCAGCAGCTCCCGCTGCCGGGTCTGCAGGGCGGCGACGTCCCGGCGGGCCATCACGTACCGGGCGGCGACCGCCTTGAGCAGCGCGCACTCGGCCGCCACCCGGCGGGGCACGACCAGGTCGGCGGCGTACCGGGCCAGCGGACCGTCGCCGGCCACGGACCGGGTCGCGGCCACGGCGGCGCCGGAGAACCGGCCGGTCAGCTCGCTGGTCGCCCGCTTCAGCGCGGCCTGGGCCGGCCGGGTCCCGTCGTATCCGACCAGGTCGCGCAGCGTCGGCAGCGCCAGCAGCTCGTCCAGCACGATGGCGAGCTCACCGGCCGGCTCCGCCGAGTAGAGCGACGCGGCCACCTGGCAGACCGCGGCCCGCTCGTCCGGGTCGAGGAAGGCGGCGAACCGGACGTGCCCGGTGTGCACGCCGTCCTCCACGTCGTGCACCGAGTACGCCACGTCGTCGGCCCAGTCCATGACCTGGGCCTCCAGGCAGCGCCGGTGCTCGGGAGCGCCGGCCCGGACCCAGTCGAAGACCGCCCGGTCGTCGGCGTACACACCGAACTTGCGGGTGCCCGGCCGGCGCTCCCACGGGTACTTGGCGGTCGCGTCGAGCACCGCCCGGGTCAGGTTGAGGCCGGCGTCGGCGATCTTCGCCTCCAGGCGGGTCAGCGTCCGCAGCGTCTGCGCGTTGCCCTCGAAGCCGCCGCACGGCTGGGCCACCAGGTCGAGCGCGGTCTCCCCGTTGTGCCCGAACGGCGGGTGCCCGGTGTCGTGGGCCAGCCCGGCCGCATCGACCACGTCCGGGTCGCAGCCGAGCGCGGCGCCGATCTCCCGGCCGATCTGCGCCACCTCCAGCGAGTGGGTCAGCCGGGTCCGCGGGAAGTCCTGCTCCCCCGCCGCGACGACCTGGGTGGTGGCGGCCAGCCGGCGCAACGCCTGCGAGTGCAGCACCCGGGCCCGGTCCCGCTCGAACGCCGACCGCTCGGGAGCCCGGGGCGGCTGCGCGCGCTTCGCGGGCTCCGGCATCCGCCGCGCCCGCTCGTGCTCCCCGTACGCGTCCACCGGATCCACCCTAGGGACCCGGTGGACGCGCCGCTCAACTGGCGCAGATCGCGGAGACCTGGGTCCACCAGTTGCTGCCGTAGCCGCCGTTCTGCTCGATGGTCACCGCGACCGCCTGGGTCAGGTCGGCCGAGGGGTAGATGCCGCCGTAGAAGACGTGGCCGGTGCCGCCGTTGACCGAGCCGCCGGGCGAGAGCAGCCGGGTGCTGCCCGGGCAGGTCGCGCCGACCGCGTCGTCGAGGGAGTTGGCCGGGGCGGTGTCCGCGGTGGCCAGCACCAGGCCGGCCGGGTTCGTCGCGCAGGTCGCGTAGGCGTACAGGTTCCAGTTGCCGGCGTACCCGGAGCCGTCCTCGTAGGCCGACGCGCTCACCGAGGTCAGCCCGGCGTTCGGGTGCACGTCGTCGAGGACGACCTGGCCGGCGTCACCGAGCAGCCGGGCGCCGGTGCCGACGACCCGCTTGCCGGCCGGGCAGGTCGCGATCGCGATCTTGGCCGGGGTGGAGTCGCTGCCGGTGGAGAACGACACGTACGTCAGGCCGGGCAGGGCCGGGGCACAGGTGGCGTACCCGTGCAGCGCCCAGGCGCCGGGCGCGCCGTCGTCGGCCTCGGTGGCGGTCACGGCGTAGGTGTTGCTGGGCGAGAGGGCCTGCAGCCGGGTCACGCTGATCCGGCCGCCGGCGCCGCCGCTGACGAAGAAGCCGCCGCCGAGCGGCTTGGTCCCGGCCGGGCAGGCCACCGAGACCGACTTGGTGTCGGTGGTGTTCGAGGCCGTCGAGGCCGAGTGGAAGCTCAGCCCGGGCACCGCGTGAGCCGGCGCCGACACGAGCAGGTTGGCGCCGGCCGCCGCGAGCAGGGCCAGCAGGATCGTGCGCTTGCGCATGGGAATCCCCTCCGAGGTCCGCCCCCGCAGCGGGGGCGGTCCTCGGTGGGAGTCGCGGGATCCTCAGATCCCAACACCTTCCCCGCGCCGGATCAGCGGGAGTCGGAGCCCGCGGACTCGACCGCGGCCCGACCGGCCTCGAGCCGGGCCACCGGGATCCGGAACGGCGAGCAGGACACGTAGTCGAGCCCGACCTGGTGGAAGAAGTGCACCGAGTCGGGGTCGCCGCCGTGCTCGCCGCAGACGCCGACCTTGAGGTCCGGACGCGCGGCCCGGCCCTCCTCGGTGGCGATCTTCACCAGCCGGCCGATGCCCTCGGTGTCCAGCGACTCGAACGGGGAGACGCCGAAGATGCCGAGGTCGAGGTACTTGGAGAAGAACGCGGCCTCGACGTCGTCGCGGGAGAAGCCCCAGCCCATCTGGGTCAGGTCGTTGGTGCCGAAGGAGAAGAACTGCGCCGACTCGGCGATCTGCCCGGCGGTCAGCGCCGCCCGCGGCACCTCGATCATCGTGCCGATCAGCGTGTCGACCTCGACGCCCGACTCCTCCTTGACCGCGGCCAGGACCTTCTCGGTCTCGTCCTTGATGATCTCCAGCTCCTGCACCGCGCCGACCAGCGGGATCATGATCTCCGGCTTGGGGTCGCCGCCGGCCTTCTTCCGCTCGGCCGCGGCCTCGGCGATCGCCTTGACCTGCATGCCGAACAGGCCCGGGATGACCAGGCCGAGGCGGACGCCGCGCAGGCCCAGCATCGGGTTGGCCTCGTGCAGCCGGTGCACGGCCTCCAGCAGCGTCTTGTCCCGGCCCGGGTCCTCGCCCTTGGCCTCGGCCAGCGCGACCTTGACCGACAGCTCGGTCATGTCCGGCAGGAACTCGTGCAGCGGCGGGTCGATCAACCGGACGGTGACCGGGAGGCCGTCCATCGCGGTGAAGATCCCGACGAAGTCCTCCTTCTGCAGCGGCTCCAGCGCGTCGAGCGCGGCCTGCCGCTCGTCGTCGGTGTCGGCCAGGATCAGGTCCTCGACCAGCTGCCGGCGGTCGCCCAGGAACATGTGCTCGGTCCGGCACAGCCCGATGCCCTGGGCGCCGAAGCGGCGGGCCCGCTCGGAGTCCTCGGGGTTGTCGGAGTTGGCCCGCACGCCGAGGCGGCGGACCTCGTCGGCGTGGCCGACGAGCCGGTCGACCGCGGCCACGAGCGGGTCGGAGTCCTTGTCCAGGGTGCCTTCGAAGTACTGCACGACGGGGGACGGCTGGACCGGGACCTCGCCCAGGTAGACCAGGCCGGTGGTGCCGTCGATGGAGACGACGTCGCCCTCGGAGACCACGACCCCGCCGGGCGCGGTGAACTTGCGGCCCTTGAGGTCGACCTCCAGCTCCTCGGCGCCGCAGACGCAGGTCTTGCCCATGCCGCGGGCGACGACGGCCGCGTGCGAGGTCTTGCCGCCGCGGGAGGTGAGGATGCCCTGGGCGGCGATCATGCCGACCAGGTCGTCGGGCGTGGTCTCGCGGCGGACCAGGATGACCTTCTCGCCCGCGGCGGCCTGCTCGGCGGCCCGGTGCGACTCGAAGACGACCTTGCCGACGGCGGCGCCGGGGCTGGCGTTCATCCCCTTGGCGATCCGCTTCTTGTCGGCCTTCTCGTCGAAGGTCGGGAACATCAGCTGGGCCAGCTGCGCGCCGGTGACCCGCTGGATCGCCTCGGAGACGTCGATCTGGCCCTCGTCCACGAACTGGGACGCGATCACGAACGCGGCCGCCGCGGTGCGCTTGCCGACCCGGGTCTGCAGCATCCAGAGCTTGTTGCGCTCGATCGTGAACTCGATGTCGCAGAGGTCCTTGTAGTGCCCCTCCAGCGTGGCCATGATCTCCAGCAGCTGGTCGTACGCCGGCTTGTCGATGCCCTCGAGGTCGTGCAGCGAGAGCGTGTTGCGGATGCCGGCGACGACGTCCTCACCCTGCGCGTTCTGCAGGTAGTCGCCGTAGATGCCCTGGGCGCCGGAGGCCGGGTCGCGGGTGAAGGCGACGCCGGTGCCGGAGTCGAGGCCGGTGTTGCCGAAGACCATCGACTGCACGTTGACCGCGGTGCCGAGGTCGGCCGGGATGCGCTCCTGGCGGCGGTAGAGGATCGCGCGGTCCGCGTTCCACGAGTTGAAGACGGCCCGGACGGCCAGGTCCATCTGCTCGCGCGGCTCCTGCGGGAAGTCGCGCCCGCCGTGCTCGCGGACGACGCCCTTGAACTGCTCGACGATCTGCTGCAGGTCGGAGGCGTCGAGGTCGAGGTCGTTCTTCGTGCCCTTGGCGCTCTTGGCCTGGTCGAGGATGTCCTCGAAGTGCTCGCCCTCGATGCCCAGCACGGTCTTGCCGAACATCTGCACCAGGCGGCGGTAGGAGTCCCAGGCGAAGCGCTCGTTGCCGGACTGCTTGACCAGCCCCTGCACCGAGGAGTCGTTGAGCCCGATGTTGAGGACCGTCTCCATCATGCCGGGCATGGAGAACTTCGCCCCGGACCGGACGGAGACCAGCAGCGGGTTCTCCGGGTCGCCGAGGCGGCGGCCGATCGCCTTCTCCATCGCCTCGAGGTGGGTGGTGACCTCGTCGGCGAGCTCGAGCGGCTCGCTGCCGGTGGTGAGGAACGTCGTGCAGGCCTCGGTGGTGATCGTGAACCCGGGCGGCACCGGGAGACCGAGGTTGGTCATCTCGGCCAGGTTGGCGCCCTTGCCCCCCAGGAGATCCTTGAGGTCTCTGTTTCCCTCGGCAAAGTCGTAGACGAACTTGGACACGTGAACTCCTCCGATGCGGTCCTGCCGCCAGCCTATCGGGGTTCGGAGGAGAGGCTGCCGACCACCGTCCGGCCGCCCTGGACGACGGCTTTGAGGTGGGTGTCGGGCCTGGTCAGCACCGCGATGTCGGGCAGCGGGTCGGCGTCGAGCAGGAGCAGGTCGGCCCGGGCGCCGGGCTCGACCCGGCCCAGGTCGTCCTCGCCGAGCAGGGCGGCGGCGTTGACGGTGGCGGCCTGGATCACCTCGGCGGCCGGCTGGGCCTGGGCCCGGATCGTGAACTCGGTCAGCTGGGCGTCGTGCATCGCGCCGAGCAGGTCGGTGCCGTAGACCAGCCGGACCCCGGCGTCGGCGGCCAGCTCCAGCGAGCGCAGGCCGGCGTCGCGGACCCGCTGCAGCTTGGCCAGCTGGTCGGAGGGCATGCCCTCGTCCCGCCCGCGCACGGCCAGCGCCTCGTACGTGGCCAGCGTGCTCACCATGAAGACGCCCCGCTCAGCGAGCAGCCGGGCGGTGGCGCCGTCGATCAGGTTGGCGTGCTCGACGCAGCGGAAGCCGGCCCGGGCGGCGCGGCTGACGCTGGCGGCGGTGTAGGCGTGGCCGGTGACGTAGCGGCCGGCGTTCGTGGCCTCCTCGACCAGCGCCTCCAGCTCGGCCGTGCCGTACTGGAGGGAGTCCAGCCGGTCGGTCGGCGAGCTGATCCCGCCGGAGACCATCACCTTGAGGAAGTGGGCGCCGCGGCGGAGCTCGTCGCGGGCGGCCCGGCGGACCTCGTCGATCCCGTCGGCGATCCGGGACAGGCTCTCGCCGCCGCCGGGGTGGCAGACGTCGCCGGCACCGCGGGCGTCGCCGTGGCCACCGGTCTGGCTGATCGCGTGGCCGCAGAAGAACAGCCGCGGGCCCTCGATCAGGCCGTCCTGGAGGGCCGCGGCCAGGCCGGCGTCGGCGCCGCCGGCGTCCCGGACGGTGGTGAAGCCGCGCCGCAGCATCGCGCCGAGCAGGCCCGCCGCCCGCAGCGCCGTGTACGAGCCGGGCTGCCGCGGCACCACGGACAGGTCCGCGTGCCAGGCCTTCACGTGCACGTGGCAGTCGATCAGGCCGGGCAGCACGGTCAGGCCGCGGACGTCGGGCCGCTCCGCGTCCCCGCGCACGGCGCTGCCGGCCGGCCTGACCTGGGTGATCCGGTCGCCTTCGAGCGTCACCTGCCGGTGCGGCACGGTCCGCCCGGCCACCACGTCGACGACCGAGACGTCGTCCAGGACGATCATGGGCCGACACTAATCGGACGCATGGTTTTACACACGGTGTCCGCCGGGGCAACGACATCGGTGCTTCGAGCGTGTAAGAAGAGCGGACCACGCACTGCGACCGAGGAGCATTCATGCCGGCAGATATCGAGCCGGTCGACGACATGACCGACACCGAGCTCCGCCGGCTGCTGGCCCGGCGCACCGCCGAGGTCGCGGCCTTGCGGGCCGAGGTGGCCGCGCTGTCCGCCCAGCTCGCCGGGCGTCAGGCGGCCATGCCGGAGGTCAGCGAGTGGCGGGCCAAGGCAGCCGAGTACGACGCGCTGATGGCGACGAAGACGATGCACGCGGTACGGATACCGCGGGCGATCTACGGGCGCATCCTGGCGCGCCGCACGCAGAGCTGAGCTCGTTCCGCCCGGCGGTTTGAGGCCGTCCGTTGGGCGCCCCG
>DATINN010000450.1:0-3639 GCA_035474175.1 Mycobacteriales bacterium
GCCAGCAGCCCGGCCTCCCGCACGGCCGTGGTGGCGAGGATGGTGGCGATGCCGTCCAGGCGCTTGAGCTGCTCGGACCGGGCCCCGTCGCTCATCGCGGCCGCCCGCACCCGGGCCCGCTCCTCCCGCAGCACCAGCGCCACGGCCTGGAACTTGGCCCGCACGCCCGGGGTCACCCGGCCGCGCCGGACCGCCCCCTCGACCTCCCGCACGCTGCGGGCGAGCATCGAGATGACGTCGTCCGGCGCCTGCTTCCGCTCCCGCGGAGCGGAGCGGCGAGCGCCGCCCGGTGGGCGCTGGCCCGGTCGAGCCACAGACTTCCTCCTCCGAACGCCGCGGCACGGTGGCCGCGGCAGCATGCCGCACGCTCTCGCCGACACTGGCGGGAGACGGGCTCGGTGCGTCGAGCTTCCGTCCGGCCTGCGGATCTCCAGCAGGCTGGCGCACGCGCCCCGAGTGTGCCGGTGGCCGATCCCGATGTCGTCTCGGACGACCGGCCACGACCAGGCTACCTCGGTTCGCTCAACGTACGGGCGGCGCCGCGGCATTCCCATTGACTTTCCTACTGGGAAAGCCTAGCGTCACTTTCCGACAGGGAAAGTGAAGCGGAGGTCGGACGATGGAACACCACGTGACGGACGAGGAAGCCCGGGCCGCGCTGGACGCGGTCGCGCACGGACGGCGGCGGGTGATCGACGAGATCGACCTGCCCCGGTGGTACTGGTGGGGAATGGCCGGCGGCTGGGTCCTGCTCGGCGTCCTCAGCGACGTGGGCAACCCGTGGGTGACCACGGTCGCCACCGTCGCCTTCGGCGCCGCGCACGCCTCGATCGCGCCGCGGGTCGTCACCGGGCGGCACCGCACCGGCAACCTCAGCGTCAGCGCGGAGGTCGCCGGCCGGCAGGTGCCGCGGCTGGTCATCGGCGGCCTGCTGGCCATGGTCCTGGTGACCATCGCGGCGGCGCTGGTCCTCAACGCCGACGGGGCCCGGCACCCGTCGGTCATCGCCAGCGTGTTCGCCGCGGTGATCATCCTGTTCGGCGGGCCCCAGCTGCTGGCCGGCGTCCGGCGCCGGGCCGCGCGGTCGGCATGACCGGGCGGGAGGGCTCGCCGCGCGGGCAGGTGGCGGCGAGCCCGGGCGAGCCGCGGTTCGACGAGCTGATCCACCCGAGCACGCGGCTGTCGATCGTCGCCATGCTGGCCGCCGCGGACTGGGTCGACTTCGCCTTCGTCCGCGACCAGCTGGGCCTGTCGGACTCGGCGCTGTCCAAGCAGCTGTCCACCCTGGAGGACGCCGGCTACCTGCAGCTCGAACGGCAGGTCAGCGACCGGCGGCGGCGGGTCCGGGCCCGGCTGACCGAGCGGGGGCGGGCCGCGTTCGACGGGCACGTCGCGGCGCTGCGGGCGATCATCGCCGACGTGCCGGCGACGCGGTCCTGACCGGACAGGTGCGGACCCAGCCGGATTCCGCGGCCGATTAGGCGCCGGGGCCACGGGACTTGGCCGGAGCCCCCGCCGCGGGGCCGCCGGGCCGGGATGATCGGGGCATGCCGTACCCGCCCGTGCCGCCGGTGCCGCCGGTGCCGCCGGCCCGGGACCGCCGGGTGTCCTTCGGCGCGGCGGTCCGGGCCCGGCGCACGGCGCTCGGGCTGTCCCAGGAGGCGCTGGCCCGGCGGGCCGGCTGCGACCGGCAGTCGATCATCCGGGTCGAGACCGCGACGCACTCGCCGTCGCTGGACCGGGTCTTCGTGCTGGCCGACGCGCTCGAGCTGAGCCTGCCGGAGCTGTTCCGCACGCTGTCCTGAGATCGCCGGCGTTCCGGGCGCTGTCCTGAGATCGCCCGGCGTTCCGGGCGCTGTCCTGAGGTGGTCGGGGAAGGATGGAAGCATGACCGTGCTGGCGCGACTGGGCGCGATGCTGACCGACGCGGCCCTGGGCCTGCCCCTGACCGCCACCCCGCACACGGTCGAGCGCGACCTGCCGGTGGCCGTCCCGGACGGCGTGTCCCTGCTCGGCGACCTCTACCGGCCGGTCGGGGCCGGGCCGCTGCCGGTCGTGCTCATCCGCCTCCCGTACGGCCGGGCCGGGCTGTTCGGGGCGATCTTCGGCCGCACCCTGGCCCGGCGCGGCCTGCAGGTCTTCATCCAGTCGACGCGCGGGACGTTCGGCTCCGGCGGGCAGTTCCGGCCGTTCACGACCGAGCACGAGGACGGCCTGGCCACCGTGGCCTGGCTGCGCGCGCAGCCCTGGTGCGACGGCCGGGTCGCGATGACCGGCGGCAGCTATTTCGGGCACACCCAGTGGGCCGTCGCCCCGTACGTCGAGCCGCCGCTGGTCGCGGTCTCCCCGCACATCACCGCGTCCAGGGTGACCACCGCCTTCTACGACCACGGCGTGCCGGAGCTGGAGAACGCGCTGAACTGGTCGGCCTCCATCGGCCGCCAGGAGGCCGCCGGGTTGCCGGCCCAGGCGCCGAGCCCGCGGAAGAAGGCCCGGTTCCGGCGGGCGGCCCGGATGCTGCCGCTGCAGGCCGCGGACGTCGCGGTGGCAGGAGCGCCGGTGGCGTTCTGGCGGGACTTCGTCGAGCACGCTGGCCCGGACGACCCGTTCTGGTCGGTGGCCAACCACGACCACGTCGAGATGAGCCGGATGCCGCCGGTGAGCATGGTCACCGGCTGGTGGGACCTCTTCCTGCCCGGGCAGCTGCGCGACTACGCGGCGCTGCGGGCGGCCGGGGTCGACGCCCGGCTGACCGTCGGGCCGTGGCTGCACGGCGCCGCCGGCGAGCTGCGGGCCATGCTGCGCAGCGACGCCGCCTGGCTCGACCACCACCTCAACGGCGGACCGCCGCCGGCGGGCGCGCCCGTGCGGGTGCACCTGCAGCAGGGCCGGAAGTGGCTGGAGTTCGACCGGTGGCCGCCGCCGGCCCGGGCCGTGCCGCACTTCCTGCGCGCCGACGGCACGCTCGGCCCGGCACCGGCCGACGGGCCGCCACTGCGCTTCACCTACGACCCGGCCGATCCCACCCCCAGCGTCGGCGGCCCGCTGCTGGAGCCGCCGGGCCGGCAGCGGGACAACCGCGCCCTGGAGGCCCGGCCGGACGTGCTCGTCTTCACCGGTCCCCCGCTGCCCGCGGACACCGACATCGTCGGCCCGGTCGGCGCCCGGGTCCACGTCCGTGCCGCGCTGGAGACCGCCGACCTGTTCGTACGGCTGTGCGACGTCGATCCCGGCGGCGTCTCCCGCAACGTCGTCGACGGGATCCGGCGGCTGTCCGGGACCGGGCTGCAGGCCGTCGACGTCGAGCTGTTCCCCACCGCGTACCGGGTCCGGGCCGGGCACCGGCTGCGCGTCCAGGTCAGCGGGGGCGCGTTCCCCCGCTACGCCCGCAACCTCGGCACGCCCGAGCCCTTCGGCAGCGCGACCACCCTGCGCCGCAACGACATCGAGGTCCACACCGACCCCGAGCACCCCTCCCACCTGACCCTCCCGACCCTGCCCTGAGGCCGGGACGAGGAGCGTGGATCAGGTCTCGTGGTTGAGCGATGCGAGGGCGCGGTACTGCTCGTCCGGGAACTGGTAGGCGTCGTAGATGGTGGTGAAGCGGCTGATCCGGCCGCGGCCGTCGAGCTCCAGGAC
>DATINN010000451.1:0-2859 GCA_035474175.1 Mycobacteriales bacterium
CCGGGGCCGGGAAGCGCCTACTTGCCCGGGCGGCAGCGGGTCGAGACGCGAGGCGGTCCCACGATCTAGGGTCCGGGCATGAACGTGGTCTTCGTGGAGCCGTCGTTTCCGGGCACCCAGCGCAACTTCGTGCGCGGCCTGGCCGACGCCGGGGCGTACGTGATCGGCATCGGGGACCGGCCCGCGGACTGGCTCGACGACGAGCTGCACGGCTGGCTCGGCGAATACCACCAGGTCTCCAACGTGACCGACGCCGGCGTGCTGACCGACGCCGTGCGCTGGGTGCAGTCACGGATGTGGGTGGACCGGCTGGAGACCACGATCGAGGCGCACACGCTGCCGGTCGCGCACGCCCGGGAGGCCTGCGGCATCCCCGGCACCAGCGTCCGCACGGCCTGGCTGTGCCGGGACAAGCCGTCGATGAAGCAGGCGCTGCGCGAGGCCGGCGTGCCCACCGCGGCCAGCACCGCCGCCGACACCGCCGAGGACGTGTACGCCTTCGCCGACGCCGTCGGCTTCCCGCTGATCCTCAAGCCGCGCACCGGCGCCGGCGCCCTGGACACCGTCCGGGTCGACACCCGGGACGAGCTGGCCGGCGCGCTCAGCGCGATGGGCCACGCCGACTCGATCGCGGTGGAGGAGTTCGTCGAGGGCCACGAGGGCTTCTACGACACGCTGTCCGTGGACGGCGTCCCGGAGCTCGACTTCGTCAGCCACTATTTCCCCAACGTGCTGGAGGCGATGCGGACCCGCTGGATCTCGCCCCAGTTCATCGCGACCAACCGGGTCGACAGCGAGCCGGACTACCAGCAGCTGCGGGAGATGGGGCGGCAGGTCAACGCCGCGCTCGGCATCGGCACCACGGCCACCCACATGGAGTGGTTCTTCGGCCCCAAGGGCCTGCGGTTCTCCGAGATCGGCTGCCGCCCGCCCGGGGTCGGCGCCTGGGACCTCTACTCGGCCGGCAACGACCTGGACCTCTACCGGGCCTGGGCCGACGCGATCGTGCACGGGCACGTCGGCGCCCGCGCGTCCCGCAGCCACGCCGCCGGCATCGTGGCGCTGCGCCCGGACCACGACGGCACGATCACCGGCTACGAGGGGATCGACGAGGCCCAGGCCCGGCTGGGCGAGTGGGTGCTGGACGCGCACCTGCCCCCGCCCGGCACGCCGACGCAGCCGGTCGAGGCCGGCTACATGGCCAACGCGTACGTCCGGATGCGGCACCCGGACTACGACGTGCTGCGTGGCTTGCTCGACGAGGTGGGTAGGTCAGTCCACGTGCATGCGGGATGACGATCACTGTCCTCGGTCCGCAACGCCGTCCGACGGTGAAGCCGGTCGCCGGCACCGCGGCCACGGTCACGGCCGGCTGGCGGGAGCGTGAGGCCGACGACGCCGAGCTGGACGCCCTGCTCGGCGGGGGCACGGTCAACCTCCGGCTGCACGCGCGCTGGCTGGAGGTGCTGGACGCCGACCACGAGCTGGCCACCGCCGAGGTCAACCACCGCGCCGTCCTGGAGGAGCTGCAGGACCTGTACGCGGTGCAGATCGGGCACGCCGAGGCGGCCGCGACCGCGCTGCGCCGCAGCAGCACCCGGCCCCGCACCCGCAACGCGGTGCTGGCCGACGCCGAGGAGGCGCTGCGGCTGCTGGACCAGCGGCACCTGGACCGGGTCGCGGCGGCCCGGGCCGACTTCGACGCGGCCTGGCGCCCGGCCGAGCGGGACGCCGTGGCCGCGCACCGGGCCCAGGTCGCCGAGCTGCTGGCCCGGGCCGGGACCCTGGTCGTCACCGGCGGCCACGTCGGCGTCCTGCTGCACGTGCTGCGGCTGTTCGCGGTGACGCCGCCGGCCGACGTGCTGGCCTGGTCGGCCGGGGCGATGGCGCTGACCGACCGGGTGGTGCTGTTCACCGACGGCCGGGCCGAGGCGTACGCGGCCGGGCTCGGCCTGCTCCCGGACACCGTGCTGCTCCCGCACGCGCGCCGCCGGCTGCCGGTGGACGACCCGGTCCGGCTGGGCGCGCTGGCCCGCCGGTTCGCGCCGGCCCGCTGCGTGGTCCTGGAGGACGGCGGCACGCTGGCCACGTCCCGGACCATCGCCCCGGACGGCCGGCTGGTCGGGCCGGCCGACCGGCGGACGGCCGGGGAGCCGGGGTGACCGCCTCGACCCGCCGACTGGCCATCAACCGGCTCAAGGAGCGCGGCCCGCTCGACGGCCACGCGGTCGAGCGGTTCCTGGACGGCCGGGAGATCCCGATCATCGAGGGCAGCCGCTGCACGTTCCTGTTCCGGGGCGAGGCCGACGAGGTCTGGGTGACGCACCGGATCCTGGGCCTGCCCGACCGGCTGCCGCTGCGCCGGCTGCGCGGCACCGACCTGTGGTCGGTGGTGATGGAGCTGCCGGAACGGTCCCGGGTCGAGTACCAGCTGGAGATCCGCCGCGGCGACGCGTACGAGCGGATCAACGACCCGCTCAACCCGCACCGGTCGCACTCGCCGGTGGGCAGCTCGAGCGTGGTGTTCGCGACCGGCTACGAGGGCCCGGAGTGGGCCCAGCCGGACCCGGAGACCCGCCCGGGCGAGCTGGTCGAGGTGACCGTGCCCAGCCGGGCGCTGGGCCGGGACGCCCGGGTCACGCTCTACCTGCCGGCCCGCTTCCGGCGCACCGCGTCGTACCCGCTGCTGGTGGTGCACGACGGCCCCGACTACCTGCAATACGCGGCGGCCAAGACCGTGCTGGACAACCTGCTGCACCGCAACGAGGTGGCCGAGCTGGTGGCCGCGTTCCTGCACCCCGGCGACCGGCTGACCGAGTACGCGGACTCGACCGCGCACGCCCGGTTCGTCACCGGCGA
>DATINN010000452.1:0-6496 GCA_035474175.1 Mycobacteriales bacterium
GAGGTTGTCCTGCAGCTGTTGCACCGTGCGCGCGCCGAGAATCACCGAGGTCACCATCGGACGGTCGCTGCACCAGGCCAGCGCCACCTGCGCCATCGACACGCCACGGTCCTGCGCGATCGCCTGCACCGCGTCGATCACGTCCCACGTGCGCTGCACGGTGCTGCGGCGGTCATAGGCCTCGACACCCCGCTCGGGGTTCTCGCCGAGGCGGGTCGCGCCCTCGGGGCGTGACGTGCGGTCGTACTTGCCGGTCAGCCAGCCGCCGCCCAGCGGCGACCACGGGAGCAGGCCGAGCCCGGTGGACTCGCAGGCGGGGACGATCTCCCACTCGATCTCCCGCACGAGCAGGTTGTACTGGGGCTGCAGCGTCACCGGCCGGGCGAGCCCACGGAACTCGGCGAGGTCGGCGATCTTCTGGATCTGCCAGCCGGTGTAGTTGGACAGCCCGTAGTAGCCGATCTTGCCGGCCCGGATGAACCCGTCCAGCGTCCGCAGCGTCTCCTCCAGCGGCGTCAGCGCGTCGTACGCGTGCACCTGGTAGAGGTCGACGTGGTCGAGCCCGAGCCGGGTCAGGGACGCGTCCAGGGCCCGGGTCAGGTGCCGGGTGGACAGGCCGGACGCGTTGGGGTCGCCGGCCGGCCCGAACCGGCCCTTGGTCGCCAGCACCACCCGGTCGGTCACGTCGGCCGGGCGGTCGGCGAACCAGCGCCCGATGATCTCCTCCGAGACGCCGCCGGAGTAGACGTCGGCGGTGTCCACCAAGGTGCCGCCGGCCTCGGCGAAGACGTCGAGCTGCTCGTGCGAGCCGGCCTCGTCGGTCTCGGTGCCGAAGGTCATCGTGCCGAGGCAGAGGGTGGAGACGGCGCAGCCGCTGTAGCCCAGGGTCCTGTAGTCCACGGGAAAGTCTTACCCCACGAAGACGCAGAACGGGTGCCCGGCCGGGTCCGCGTACACCCGCAGCGGCTCCTCGGGGTCGCGCTGCCGGCTGTCGTCGAGCAGCGTCGCGCCGAGCCCGAGCGCCCGCTCGTGCTGCGCGTCCAGGGCCTCGACGTCGGCGACCATCAGGTCCAGGTGCAGCTGCTGCGGGACCTTCCCGTTGTCCGGCCAGGTGGAGCGGGGCAGCTCGGCGACCTGCTGGAAGGCCAGCCGCCGGGTGCCGCCGGGCTCGACCACGACCAGCCACTCGTCCCCCTCCGGGTCCGTCGTCTCGTGGCCGGGCCGGTAGTCCCAGCCCAGGAACAGGCGCCAGAACTCGGCCAGCGCCCGGACGTCGGTCCCGTCCAGGACCGTCTGCAGGAGCTTCGGTACGTCGGACATGCGTTCCCCTCAGTCGAGCCGCGGGCCGGCGTGCCCGGCCAGCAGCAGCCAGCGGCCACCGTCGTGGACCCAGGTCTGGGTCATCGGCATCGTGTACGTCCCCCGCTCCACCTCGTCCACGACCACGCAGGTCAGGATCGCGGTCGGGCCGACCACGACGACGGCCGGGTCGCGCAGGGTCTGGGCGTGCCAGACGGTCCGCCCGGCCGTGTTGGCGCGCACGTACGACTCCAGGTCGAAGCGCTCGCCGGTGTGCGCGGTCCAGCCGAAGTCCGGGTGCAGCAGCGCGCGCAGCGCCGCCTCGTCCGGGCCGGCCAGGGCGCGGGCCCGGGCCTCGGCCGCGGCCAGCACCTGGGGGGCAGCATCCATGGCACCGTCCTGCCCAATCCGCTGGACCGGGCACCTACATTCTCGGGTGTGCGGGTCGAGCGGATCGTGGCCGGGCGGCAGTGGCACGCCCTCGACGACGACGTGGTCGTCGGCCGGGCCAGCCTGCTGCGGCGCCCGGACGGCCGCGCCTTCCTGGCCGCGGACGCCTGGAAGGAGGAGGTCACCGCCGCGCTGGTCCGGACGGTGATCGAGGACGTGCCGGGCGACCTGCACAGCACCGTGGACGAGAACGACGCGCCCCAGCTGGAGCTGCTCACCGCCGCCGGGTTCGCCGAGGTCCGGCGGGAGCACGAATACCTGATCCCGGTCGCCGGGGTGCTGGCCGGGACGAGCGGGCCGGTGCCGGCCGGGTTCCGGATCGTGTCGGCGGCCGAGGTGGACGCCGACCGGCTGATGCGGCTGGATGAGGCGCTGCGCCAGGACGTGCCGGGCACGGACGGGTGGGTGAACGAGCCGGCCGAGTTCCGCGACTACACGTTCGGGTCGCCGCAGTTCGACCCGGAGCTCTACCTGGTCGCGGTCACCGACGAGGGCCGGTACGCGGGGCTGGTCCGGCTGTGGCCGGCGCACCGGGTGCCGCGGCTGGGCCTGGTCGGGGTGCTGCGCTGGCACCGCCGGCGGGGGGTGGCGTCCGCGCTGCTGCAGGCGGCGTTCCGGCCGCTGGCCGCGCGCGGGGTCGAGCAGGTCAGCGCGGAGGCGGACGCGACCAACGTCGCGTCGGTGACGCTGCTGACCCGGCTCGGGGCCGAGCGCACCGGCGGCGCGATCGAGCTCCGCCGCCCCGGCTGAGCTGCGCAGCGGCCGGAGCTGCCGGGCTCAGTCGATCAGGTCGAGGGTGGCGCCGACGATCGAGTCGGTGTCGAGCCCGTGGTAGCGGTACACCGCGTCCAGGTCACCGCTCTGCCCGAACGCGGTCACGCCGAGGTGCGTCGCCGGCACGCCCCGGATCCCGGCCAGGAACGCCAGCGTGTGCGGGTGCCCGTCCAGCACGGTCACCAACGGGGTCTCCCGGAACACGCTGTCGATCACCCAGGTGGGTGCCGACCCCAGCCCGCGCCGCGCCTGCACCGCCCGGAACAGCAGGTCGGGGCTGGTCACGCAGACCACGTCCGCGGCCAGCCCGAGGCCGGCGAGCCGGTCGGCCGCGGCCAGCACCTCCGGCACCACCGCGCCCGCCACGGCCAGCGTCACCACCGGCGCCGGCACCCGCCGCAGCGGGTACGCCCCGGCCACCACCTGCCGCCGGCGCCGCTCCCGCGCGGCCGGGTCGGCCGGCACCGCGGCCAGCGTCTGGTCCACCGGCCGGGTCGAGAGCCGCAGGTAGGCCGAGGACCCGCCGGGCCGGCCCAGGTCGGCCAGCGCCGCCAGCAGGCACCACTCGGTGTCCAGCGCGAACGCCGGCTCCCAGCTCGTGCAGCCGGGCTGCTCCAGCCCGATCGACGGCGTCTTGATCGACTGGTGCGCGCCGCCCTCCGGTGCCAGCGTCACCCCGGACGGCGTGCCGACCAGGATCGACTGCCCGCCGGCGTAGATCCCGAACGACCACGGCTCCAGCGCCCGCTCCACGAACGGGTCGTAGAGCACGCCGATCGGCAGCAGCGGCTGCCCCCACCGGCTCCAGGTCGCGCCCAGCTCGCCGAGCAGGCCGACCAGGTTGGTCTCGGCGATGCCGAGCTCGACGTGCTGCCCGCCGGCCTTCTCCCGCCAGTGCAGGATCGTCTCCGGGTCGTCGTCGAACCAGTCCCGCCGGTCGTCGTGCGACCACACCCCGACCTTGTTGACCCAGCCGCCGAGGTTGGTCGAGGAGCTGACGTCCGGGGCGGCCGTGACCACCCGGGCGCCGACGGCGGGCGCGGCCCGGTTGAGGTCGAGCAGGGTCCGGCCCAGCGCGGACTGGGTGGTCGCGGTCCCGTGCGGGGTGCGGCCCAGGTCGGCCGGCACCGCCGGTGGGTCCACAGTGGACACCGGCGGGCGCCGCAGCCGGTCGGCCGCGTCGGCCAGCAGGGTCGCGGCCGGGCTGCCGGCCGGGAACGTCGCCCACGGGTCGGCCGGGTCCAGCCCGAGCCGGCCGGCCAGCGCGGTGAGCTGGTCCTCGGTCAGCAGCGCGGAGTGTTTCTGCGGGTGCCCCTCGATCGCCAGCCCGTACCCCTTCAGCGTGTACGCGATGACCACGGTCGGGCGGCTGTCGTCGATCATCCCGTACGCGTCCCGCAGCGCGCCCAGGTCGTGGCCGCCGAGGTTGCGGACGGCCGCGGCCAGCTGGTCGTCCGGCACGTCCGCGAGCAGGCCGCCGATCTCGGCCGCGTCCGGCCCGTCGCCGGGCAGCACCGCGCGCAGCTCGGCCGGCGCCCGCCGCAGCGTCCGCTGGTATTCCGCGTTGGACATCTCGTCGATCCGCCGCCGCAGCGCCGCGCCGCCGGGCCGGGTGAACAGCTCCTCCAGCAGCCGGCCGTACTTGACCGTGAGCACCTGCCAGCCCGCGGCCGCGAACATGCCCTGCAGCCGGGTCGCGCCCATCGTCGGCACGACCCGGTCCAGCGACTGCCGGTTGAGGTCGACGACCCAGACGACCTCGCCCAGCTCGGCCACCATCGGGTCGAGCACGGCCTCCCAGACGGCGCCCTCGTCCAGCTCGGCGTCGCCGACCAGCGACCACTGCCGGCCGGTACCGCCGGAGCCGAAGTGCGTGGCGACGTACCGGCGTGCCAGCGCGCCCCAGATCGGCGCCGTCGCCCCGATACCGACCGAGCCGGTGGAGTAGTCGGCGGGTACCGGGTCCTTGCGCCGGCTCGGGTAGCTCTGCAGGCCGCCGAACTCGCGCAGCGTCGTCAGGCGTGAGCGCTCGAGCGTGCCGAGCAGGTAGTTGATGGCGTGCAGCACGGGGGCCGCGTGAGGCTTGACCGAGACGCGGTCCGGCGCCCGCAGGTGCTCGAAGTAGAGCGCGGTCATGATCCCGACCATCGAGGCCGAGGAGGCCTCGTGGCCGCCGACCTTGACGCCCGAGGAGGTCGTGCGCACGCGGTTGGCGTGATGCACCATGCTCGTGGCGAGCCAGAGCACGCGGCGCTGGACCGCCTCGAGCGCGGCGAGCGGGAGCGGGGAGTCCGCCGGGGCGGCGGTCACGTCGGGGAGCGACATGGCGCAATTCAACGCGAACGGGCAGCTCCGCCACGTGAGATCCCCGCCGAGGGCCGCGCGCCACGCAAGAATCGAACGCACACGCGCTGCTCGGCTACGGTTCTTGCGTGACGACGCCTGCGAGTGAGCGCGAGCTCGATCCGACCGATCTCGAGATCATCGACCTGCTCTGCGAGGACGCCCGCCGACCGCTCGCCGACATCGCGGCCCGGGTCCATCTCTCCTCGCCAGCGGTCAAGCGCCGTCTCGACCGCCTCGAGCGCCTCGGCGTGATCCTCGGCTACACGGCTCGCCTCGACCACGCCAAGCTCGGCCGGCCGCTCGAGGCGTTCACCGAATTGCGCTTCGCCGGCACGACCCCGGTCGACGAGATCGCAGGCATCGCCGACAGCATCCCGGAGGTCCAGGCCGTGTTCACGACCGCCGGCGATCCCGACGCGCTCGTCTGGATCCGCGTGAGGGACGTCGCCGACCTCAAGCGGGTCGTCGACGACCTGCGCCGCAGCGGGCGGGTGACCGGGACGAAGACGCTGATGGTGCTCGGTACCTCCGCGCGCGTCGCCCCGCCGATCGAGGCCGTTCCGGCCGGCCGCGCGCAGCGGGCGAGCGGTCTCGCCGGCGGCGCTCGCACCCGTGCCTGAAGCGGGTGTGGAAGTTCGTCGCAAGTACCGCTATAGGTACGAAGCGAGGAGGTACCCGCCATGGGCTTGATTCGCCGGAAGCGCGACAGGAATGAGCAGGAGCTGGGGGCAGAGGCCGAAGCGGCGCTGCGCGAGCGTGCACTGCGCCTCGTGGACACCAGGGGCGTCGCCCTGCGCGAGGCCGAGGCCGAGCTGCATGCCGCGATCGCCGAGGTGCGCACGTATGCGACGCCGGAGCGCGAGCGGCGCGTCGAGCAGGCGACGCGCGCGCTCGAGCAGGCCAAGCGCGAGCTGCGCAGCGCCTCGGCGGACGTCCGCGTCGCCTAGCCGGCTGCCGATGGTGCCTCAGTGCCGGCGAGCGTCCTACGGGGCATGCGTCCCCTGCGCCTCCGGATCGGCGTACTCGTCCGGGTCCGGGTGGGGGCCTTCGCTGCCTGCGTCGGTGTCCTCGGGGCCGACCTGTCCCGAGCGCCCTGCCTCGGCGCCCGTGACGGCCGGAGGGCTCTCGGCGGGGTCGCCGGTCGCCGTCGACCGGCCGGGTCCGGAGGGGCCGGGTGTCTCGTGCGGGATCTCTGCCATGCCGCGCTTGTGCCCGCTCCGGCGCGATTCCAGTCCGCCCGGTGTTTCCGCGTGCGGTCGCGGGGGCACGAGCGTGGCATGCATGTGAGGCAGACCGCATGAGCGAGCCGGAACGGCGAGCGCAGCCGGCCGTCGCGACGTCGCCGGCGGCGAGCCGCCCGGGGCCGTCCCTGCACGCGGTCCTCCTGATCGTCGTGCTCGTCGCCCTGATCGCCCTGCTGCTCGCGAACACGCGCACGGTCGAGGTCAGCTGGGTCTTCGGCTCGAGCCGTCAGCCGCTCGTGTGGATCGTGCTCGTGACTGCGGTGCTCGGCTGGCTGCTCGGCATCTTCACGAGCATGCTGCTGCGCCACCGGCGCGCGCAGCGGAGCTGAGCGGCGCCGACTCCCGGCAGGGCGGAGGCGCTCAGGGCGCCGGCCAGAGCACGG
>DATINN010000453.1:0-6897 GCA_035474175.1 Mycobacteriales bacterium
GTCGCGCACCGGGCGTCGCGGGCGACGCTGTGCCTCACCACCGCTCTGGCCCGGCACGGTCTCACCGACGCCATCCCGGCGCGGATCGACGTCGCTCTCCCACGGGGGCACCGACAGCCGCGCACCCGTGCTCCGGTGACATGGCATGCCTTCGCCTCGGACACCTTCGAAATCGGCCGCGAGGCACTGAGCCTGGGCAAGGAGATCAGCATCGGGCTCTACAGCCCGGAGCGGTGCATCGTCGACTCCTTCCGGCTGCGTCACCTCGAAGGACCCGAGACAGGGACCGAGGCACTGCGCCGCTGGCTCCGTCGGCGCGGCTCCCAGCCGGCGACGCTGTTGGCCATGGCCAGAGCGTTTCCGAAGTCCGAGACCGCCCTGCGCTCGGCGCTGGAGATCCTGCTGTGACGGCAGACCGGCCGACTAGGGCCACGATCGAAGGCCGCGCCTACCTGGATCTCCAGAATCTTGCTCGGCGTGACCGCCGGCCAACCGATGAGCTGCACCAGCTATACGCACTCGAAGGCTTTCTCGCCCGGCTCGCCGGATCTCCGTATGCCGATGCGCTGGTACTCAAGGGCGGAGTGCTCATGGCCGCCTACGACGCGCGCCGGCCGACCCGTGACGTCGACATGCAGGCCCGTGCGATAGCCGGAAGCCGTGACGACGTCCTACGGCTCGTACGGGAGACCGCGGCCGCTCCGCTGGGCGACGGACTCCTGTTCGACACTCAAGGCGCAACCGCCGAAATCATTCGCGACGAAGACGAATACAGTGGCGTGCGCATCACGTTGACTGCGACCCTGGCCGCGGCGAAGCTCAGCCTGCACGTTGACGTCAGCGTCGGCGACCCGATCTGGCCAGCCCCACGCACCGTGGAGTTGCCGAGGCTGCTCGGCGGCCCGCCGATCATCGTGGCCGGGTACCCGCTGCCGATGGTGTACGCAGAGAAGATCGTGACCGCACTGCAGCGCGGCACGGTCAACACTCGTTGGCGCGACTTCGCCGACCTTTACATCCTCACCGGGCGCCACCCGGCGGAGGGACCAGAGGTTCACAGCGCGCTGAGTGAGGTCGCCTCGTACCGGAAGGTGGAACTGTCCTCACTCGAGCAGGCGCTCACCGGATATGCAGCGATCGCGCAGTCCCGCTGGAGCGCGTGGCGCCGCAAGCAGCGCCTCGATGACCGCCTACCGGCGGCATTCGGCGAGGTCCTCGACGAGGTCGTGAACTTCGCCGACCCGGCCCTCACCGATGGTGTCAGTGGGCTTCGGTGGTATCCCGGCGCACGGTCCTGGGCCTGACTGCACCTGCTGGCCGCCGCTTGGCGGCCGGGTCAGCTGACCAGCATGCCGACGGTGTGGATGGCCAGGCCGGCGAGGGCGCCGACGATCGTCCCGTTGATGCGGATGAACTGGAGGTCGCGGCCGACCACCAGCTCCACCTTGCGGGCCGTCTCGACCCCGTCCCAGCGCTCGACCGTGTCCGTGATCGTGCGGGTCAGCTCGTCGCGGTAGTGCGTCACCACGTAGCCGGCGGCGTCCGCGACCCACCCGTCCACGCGCGTCCGCAGCGCCTCGTCGCCCTCCAGCCGGCGGCCGAGGTCGGCCAGGGCCCGGGCCAGCCGGGTCCGCAGCTCGCCGTCGGGGTCGTCGACCATCTCCAGCAGCAGCCGGCGCCCGGCCGAGATCACGTCGCCGAACGCATGCCGCACCTCGCGCTGGTCCAGCAGCGCGGTCAGCACCCCGGACGCCCGCTCGATCGTGGCCGGGTCGTGCCGGAGGTCGTCGGCGAACCGGGCCAGCAGCACGTCGAGCTGCTGCCGGATCGCGTGGTCGGGCTGGTGCCGGACCTCGGCCGAGACCCGGGCCAGCTCGCTGTAGATCCGCATCGCCACCCGGCGGTCCACGAACTCCGGCGACCAGGCCGGCGCCTGCCGGGCGATGAGGTCGACGACCTGGTCCCGGTTGGCGACCAGCCAGTCGTCCACGGCGGTGGCGACGAGGTCGACCAGCCGGTGGTGGGCCCGGTCCTCGACCACCTGGGTCAGCAGCCGGCCCAGCGTCGGCCCGACCGGCAGCGCGGCCAGCCGGCGCAGCACCACCGGCTCCAGCACGGCCCGGACGTCCTCGTCCCGCAGCACGTCGACGGCCCCGCGCAGGGCCCGGGCCAGCTCGGTGGTGACCCGCTCGGCGTGCGCGGGCTCGGCCAGCCAGCCGCCGACCCGCCGGGGGACGTCCGCGTTGGCCAGCCGCTCCCGGATGACCTGTTCGGACAGGAAGTTGGTGCCGACGAAGTCGGACAGGTTGCGGCCGAGCGCGTCCTTGCGGGTGGGGATGATCGCGGTGTGCGGGATCGGCAACCCCAGCGGCCGCCGGAACAGAGCCGTCACCGCGAACCAGTCGGCCAGCCCGCCGACCATGCCGGCCTCGGCCGCGGCCTGGACGTAGCCGACCCAGCCCTCGCCGCCGGCCCGCCGCGCCAGCACGTACACGATCGCGGCCACCACCAGCAGCGCCGTGGCCCCCGTCTTCATCCGCACCAGGCCCCGCCGCCGGGTCCGGTCGGCGGAGCTCAGCGCCCCGCGGGGGACGTACCGGGTCGCCGGCACTAGGCGACGGCGCCGGCGGCGCGGAGGGCGGCGACGGCGTCGGGGGAGCGGCCGAGCGCGGCGAGCACCGCGTCCGTGTCCTGCCCGGCCCAGGCCGGCGCGCGGTCCAGTGTGGACACCGTACGGTCGAAGCGCGGGGCCGGCGCGGACTGCACCACCCCGGCCACGGTGGGATACGTGCCCCGCGCCGCCAGCTGCGGGTGCGCCGGCGCCTCGTCCCAGTCCAGCACCGGCGCCACGCACGCGTCGCTGCCGGCGAACACCGCGACCCACTCGTCCCGGGTCCGGGTCGCGAAGCGCGCGGCCCAGATCTCCTTGGCCGCCGGCCACCCGCCCCGGTCCATCCGGACCTCGGGCGCCAACTCCGGCACACCGTCCATTCCGGACAGTCGCAGCAGCTCGGCGTAGGACTTCGGCTCCAGCGCGCCGACCGCGATCTCCCGCCCGTCGGCGCAGCGGTAGACCTCGTAGAACGGGGCGCCGGTGTCGAGCAGGTTGTGCCCGGCCGGGGCGTCCCAGATCCCGCTGTTGCGGGCGCCGAGCACGAAGTTGGACAGCGCCGCCGTACCGTCCACGATGGACGCGTCGACCACCTGCCCGACCCCGGTCCGGCCGGCCGACAGCAGCGCGCTGACCACGCCGAAGGCCAGCATCATGCCGCCGCCGCCCATGTCGCCGAGCAGGTTCATCGGCGGCACCGGGCGCTCCCCGGCCCGGCGGCTGTTGTGCAGCGCGCCGGTGACGGCGATGTAGCCGACGTCGTGCCCGGCCACCGTCGCGAGTGGACCGTCCTGGCCCCAGCCGGTCATCCGCCCGTAGACCAGCGCCGGGTTGACCGCGTGGCACTCGGCCGGCCCGAGCCCGAGCCGCTCGGTCACCCCCGGCCGGAACCCCTCCAGCAGCACGTCCGACGCGGCCACCAGGTCGAGCACGACCTGCCGGCCGTCCGGGTGCTTGAGGTCGACCCCGATCGACCGCCGCCCGCGCAGCACCACGTCGGGGTGCGGCCCGGCCGGGTGTGGCCGCACGTCGGCGGCCCGCTCGACCCGGACCACGTCGGCCCCGGCGTCCGCGAGCATCATCGCCGCGAACGGGCCGGGGCCGATGCCGGCCAGCTCGACCACCCGCACGCCTGCCAACGGACCAGCCACGCCCGGCAGGGTATCCGCCTACACGAACAGCGGATCGGCCTCGGCCCGCTCGGACAGGGTGGCCAGCGCCTCGTCCGTCGGCACCTCGGCGAACCGGGACGCGGCGTCGAGCACCTTGGGCAGCACGTCGACGTCGCCGGCGCTGATCACGTGCGTGCCCTCGCGCCCCAGCGCCCACCACACCGACAGGTCGATCGCGTCCTGGTCCTGGTACGGCTCGTACCAGGTGGAGGCGGTGTGCTCGCGGCCCCGCCACGGCCGCCGGGCCGCCGACTTGATCGTCTGCACCGCCACCCCGCGCTCGGCGCAGGTCGCCGCCAGGGCGTTGAAGTTCTCGGCGTAGTACGGGTTCTGCATGGTCACGTAGTTGTACGGCAGCAGCACCGAGTCGAACGCGTACCGGTCCAGGCTGCGGCGGTGGGTGGCGGCGATCTGGGCGCCGTGCCCGGTGACGCCGATGAAGCGGACCAGGCCCTCCTCCTTGGCCTCGACCAGCGCCTCCAGCGCGCCGCCGGGGCTGAGCGCGATGTCCCACTCGATCGGGTCGGCCAGGTTGTGCAGCTGGATGGAGTCGACGTGGTCGACGCCGAGCCGCCGCAGCGACTCCTCCAGCTGGGCCCGGGCCTCGGGCCCGGTCCGCTCGCCGGTCTTGGTGGCCAGGAAGAACTCGTCCCGGTGCGTACGCAGCCAGGGCGCGACCCGCAGCTCGGCGTCGCCGTAGCCGCGGGCGACGTCGAGGTGGTTGACGCCGGCGTCGAGCAGCTGGGCCAGCACCCGGTCGGCGGTGTCCTGGTCGACCTCGGCCAGGCCCGCACCACCGAAGATCAGGCGGGTGCTGCGGTGCCCGGTCGAGCCGAACTCCAGAGTCGGTATGGGCAACGGAATCCTTACCGGTTGTCCGGGCGGCCGGTGAGCCGCTCCTTGAGGCTGGGACGGTCCTTGTCGGGGCGGCCGTCGCCGTCGCGGTCGACGCCGTCGCGGTCGACGTAGGTCTCGCGGACCTCGCTGTCGGCGCGCCCGTCCCCGTCGCGGTCGACCACCGTCTCGCGGTCGACCACGGTCTCCCGGGTGCCGGAGTCGCCGTCGAGGCGCTCACGCAGGCTGTCGTCGGGCCGCCCGTCGCCGTCGCTGTCGGCGTGCGCCGCGGTGCTGCCGGACAGCGGGCCGGCGTCGTCCCGGCCGGTCAGCCGGTCCTTCAGGCTCCGGTCCGGCACTCCGTCGCCATCCCGGTCCCGGCCGTCGGTGTCGTAGGCGTCGCCGTCGTAGCTGTCCCGGTCGGCGACGTTCTCGGGGTCGGGCACCGGCGCGGTGTGCCGGTACGACGTGGCGTCCCGGTCGACGGAGTCGGTGGCGTCCCGGTCGAGGGCGTCGCGATCGAGGGCGTCGCGATCGAGGGCGTCGCGATCGAGGGCGTCGCGATCGAGGGCGTCGCGATCGAGGGCGTCGCGATCAAGGGCGTCGCGGTCGCCGGGCAGGTCGAGCCGGGTGTGGTCGTCGACGCCGCTGTGGTCGTCGACGGCGCCGATGCCGCGGTGGTCGTCGTAGCCGCCCGCCGCCCCGGCCGCCGTCCCGGCCTCATAGCCGGAGAGGTCGGCGTAACCGGCGTGGTCGGGGTTGCCGTCACCGTCGCGGTCGGTCCGGGTCGTCCGGGCGCCGGCCGTGTCGTTCTGGGCCAGGTGCGGCGCCAGCTTCTGCGCCCGCGCCTGCAGCTCGGCCGCCTTGGCCTGCTCCCGGTCGGCGTCGGCGGACAGCGCGGCCGCCTCCCGCTCCTGCTGGGCGGCCCGCTGCTCCAGCTCGGCCCGCTCCCGGCGCAGCGCCGCGGCCTTCTCGTCCGCGGCGGCGCGGGCGCTCTCGGCCCGGGCCTGCCGCTCCCGGGCCTCGGTCAGGTGCTCGCGGGCCTGTGCCTCCTTCTTGGCGCTGACCCTCTTGCGGGACAGCGCCCAGGCGATGAGCGCCAGCACCAGCAGGACCACCACGATCAGTACGACTATCTGCCATGCATCCATAGCTCGCGCGTCTCCATTGTCAGCCCCGACCCAGCCTCTGCGGTGGACCTACCCGTTGCGGCGACGCGACGAACCGGGTATCGCGGGTTACAGCGCCAGCCCGCCGTCCACCGGGAGCACCGCGCCGGTCACCCCGCTGCTGGCCGGACCGGCCAGCCAGACCAGCGCGGCGGCGACCTCGGCCGGGTCCAGGAGCCGCCCGGACGGCTGCTGCCGGGCGAAGTCGGCACCCGCGCCCAGCCCGTACAGGCGGGCGCTCTCGGCCAGGATCGGGGTGTCGGTGGAGCCGGGGGAGACGGCGTTGGCGGTGACCCCGGTCGGGCCCAGCTCGACCGCGAGCGCCCGGACGAGACCGGTGACCCCGGCCTTGGCCGCGCAGTACGCGGCCAGCATCGGCAGCCCCCGCGTCGCCGCCGCCGACGCGACCGCGACGAACCGGCCCGAGCGCGGTTCCGGCCGCCGCAGCAGGGCCGGGACCGCGGTCCGGGCCAGCGCGACCACGGCCCGCAGGTCGACGTCGAGCACGGCGTCGAGCTGGTCGGCCGGCATCTCCCACAGCGGCACGCCGCCGGCGATCACGCCGGCCGCCGCGAGCGCCGCGTCCAGGCCGCCGAACTCCTCCTCGGCGACCGCGACCGCGCGGCGCAGGTCGCTCTCGGAGGCGGCGTCGGCGACCACGGTCCGCACCCGCGCCGACGACAGCGCCGCCAGCTCCGCCCGGGTCCCCATCGGGTACGGCAGCCGCGGGTCGTCCGCGGCCCGGTCGACCGCGACCACCGACCAGCCGGCGGCGGCCAGCGCCCGCACGGTCGCCGCCCCGATCCCGCGCGCCGCCCCGGTCACGAGCGCGACCCGCCCGGGTGCCGGGCCGTTCATCCGCCCACCCGTTCATCTGCCCCACCCGTCGAGGAAGGCGCAGAGGTCGTCCAGGGCCGCGTCCAGCAGGGTCGTCCCTTCGGCCACGGACGCGCCGGCGGGATCGCCGAGCACCCCGTTCGGGCTGACCGCCCGGACCCCGCCCGCGCGCAGGGCCGGCAGCAGCGCGGCCACGGGCGCGGTGTTGCCCGCCGCCGCCAGCGCCGACCGGACCCGGGCCGGGTCCAGGGCCAGCTGCACCGACGTCTCCGTC
>DATINN010000454.1:0-8964 GCA_035474175.1 Mycobacteriales bacterium
AACGTCAACGAGGTGGCGTCGACCACGACCGAGTGCGTGGCGATGAGCGCGTCGAGCGCGTTGCGGTTGCCCAGGCCGAGCTCGACGCCGCCGACGCCGCGCTTGTCACGCAGGATCTCGGTGACCACCCGCCTCCCCACCCCCGCTGACCCCGCCCGCCCTCCCCTGGAGCCCCTGTACGAGCGCCCGGAGCGGCCGGGCCGGGTGACCATCTCGGGAAGCCCAGCAGCGACGTGCATCCGAGGACCGAGCGGAGCATCCTGAGGCAGGCCGGACTGATCGGAGGAGTGCAGTGAGCGACCCGCGGCGCTACCTGGTGATCTTCGAGCACACCGACGGCACCGGCTACAGCGCCTGGCTGCCCGACCTCCCCGGTTGCGTGGCCGCTGCCGACACCCGCGAGGAGTGCGAGCAGCTGATCCGCGAAGCCATCGCACTGCACCTGGCCGGTCTGCGCCAGGACGGCGAGCCCATCCCCGAGCCGACCTCGGTCGACGCCGCGATCGTGAGCGTCCCGGCGGCGTAGCCCACGCAGGTGCTCCTCGGAACGCCCGTGCCGTGGTGGTTCGTAGACCGCGTCGACCAGCGACTCGCGGGTGGGAAAGTGTCGGTAGGGGTGGCGATGCCGACCTCGGCCGCGTTCGCGGCGGCGAGCGGGTGAAGGGAATCGAACCCTCACTGTCAGCTTGGGAAGCTGATGTTCTGCCATTGAACTACACCCGCAGCGTGCGGCAGTGAGCCTACCAGCGCCGTAGGCTGCCCGGGTGCCGCACCCGAGGATGTACGACGAGGACGACCCGGTGCTCGCGGAGGTGCGCACGGTGTGCCTGGCGCTCCCGGAGGCGGCCGAGGTCGAGGCCTGGGGGCGGCCGACGTTCCGGGCCGGCGCCAAGGGCCGGATCTTCGTCGTGTACGGCGCCGAGGGGCTGATCGTCAAGCCGGACCCGGCCGAGCGGGACGCGCTGCTGGCCGACGAGAGGTTCTCGGTCCCGCCCTACTTCGGGCCCAGTGGCTGGCTCGCGCTGGACCTGAGGAAGCCCGACTGGACCGAGGTCGCCGAGCTCGTGGAGACGAGCTACCGGCAGGTGGCGCTGAAGCGTCAGGTGAAGGAGCTCTAGTGCTGCTCTCCGACCGGGACATCAAGGCGCAGATCGAGGCGCAGCGGCTGCGGCTGGAGCCGTACGAGCCGGCGCTCCTGCAGCCCTCCAGCATCGACGTGCGGCTGGACCGGTGGTTCCGGGTGTTCAACAACCAGCAGTACACGCACATCGACCCGGCGCAGCAGCAGGACGACCTGACCACGCTGGTCGAGCCGAAGGGCGACGACCCGTTCGTGCTGCACCCGGGGGAGTTCGTGCTCGGGTCCACGCTGGAGGTCGTCACGCTGCCGGACGACCTGGCCGGGCGGCTGGAGGGCAAGAGCTCCCTCGGCCGGCTGGGCCTGCTCACCCACTCCACCGCCGGCTTCATCGACCCGGGCTTCAGCGGGCACATCACGCTGGAGCTGTCGAACGTGGCGACGCTGCCGATCATCCTGCACCCGGGGATGAAGATCGGGCAGCTGTGCCTGTTCGCGCTGTCCAGCCCGGCCGAGCAGCCGTACGGGTCCAGCGCGTACGGGAGCAGGTATCAGAACCAGCGCGGGCCGACCCCGTCCCGGTCCTGGGTCAACTTCCAGCGCTGGCCCACCTAGAAGACCGGACGACCAAGAAGACCGGCCCGCCTAGAAGACCGGCCCAGACAGAAGAAGGGCCCGGCCAGACGGCCGGGCCCTTCTCCTCGAAGCGACTAGCTCACGCGCACGGCCTGCGCGTCACGCGTCGCCGCGTTGTCGTACAGGAACAGCAGACCGGTGGAGGTGGTCTCGCCCGCCGTGGCGTTGCGGGTCACCGTCACCTTGGTCGTGCCGCCGGCCGGGACCGAGACCGCGTTGGCCCCACCCTGCAGCGCGTACTTCTTCGACCCGACGGTCCAGGTCTGACCGTCGATCACGTCGGAGACGACGCCGGAGAAGTAGTTGTCGAACGCCAGCACCGAGAAGTCGAACGTGGACCCCCGGGTCAGGCCCAGCGCCGACAGCGGCGCGGAGAGGACCTGGGTCGAGGAGTCGTAGTTCGCGTCGGTGAAGAAGAACGCCGACGTGGCCCCGGTGGCGACGTTGAGCACCTGCACCACGCTCTGGCCGGAGAGGCCGAAGCCGTTGGCCTCCTGCTGGAACACCGCGAAGTCGACGGTGCCGTCGCGGTTGGTGTCGATGTCGATCTCGTAGCCGGCCGGGTAGAGCGGCACGGTCTGGCGCTGCCACCCCGCCACCGCGAACTGCACGATGCCGGTGGTCAGGTCGTCCCGCACGCCCGCGGCCTGCAGGTCGATCACGGCCTGGTTGGAGCCGGGCGAGCCCGGGGTCCCCGGAGCCGGCTTCGGCAGCTTCGGGCTGGTGCCGGTCAGGCCGAAGACCTGCGCGGCGCCGTCCAGCACCTTCGAGGCGTTGACCAGCGTCAGCTTGGCGCCCGCCGCCACCGTGCTGGACGTGGACACGTCGGCCGAGCGCTCCGGCAGCACGGTCCAGCCCAGGTGCAGCGTCTCGGCGCCCGAGACGGCCTTGACCAGGCCGTCGAACTCCGGGGCGTCGAGCTCGGAACCGTCACCGGTGAAGCCGGCCGCGTGCGTGAACGGCCACTCCGCCAGCTTCCGCGGGTCGATCGTGACCTTGACGGTGAACGCGGTGACGCCCTTGCCCGGCACGGTGACCGAGCCCGGCACCGAGGCGGTGACCGCGCCGGTGGCCTCGGCCTGGTCGCGGAACGTCGTCGACAGGCTGTACTTCTTGGTCGCCGTGCCGGTGTTGCGGATCGACAGTGCCGCGGTGAAGGTCTTCTTCTCCGTCAGGTGCGGCAGGCCGAGCCCGATGTTGCCGGCGGCGGCGTCCTTGTTGAGCAGCACACCGGCCGCGGCCGCCGCCGGAGCGATGCGGACCTCGCCGGCGCCGATCCGGGTGACCGGGGTCGGGTAGAGGTTCGCGTCCGCGTCCGGGGTGCGGTTCGCGGTGCTGGCGCTGTTGAGCAGCCGGGACTTGATGATCGCCGGCGTCGTCAGCGGGAACTTGTCCAGCAGCAGCGCCGCGGCGCCACCGATGACCGGGGTCGCACCCGAGGTGCCGCCGAAGTTGGTGACCTCGGTGCCGGTGCCGACCTCGGCCGACAGCCAGGCGCCGGGGGCGCCGATGTCCGGCTTCGCGCGCAGACCGGAGATGGCCGGGCCGCGGGCGGAGGTGCCGACCGTGGTGTTGGTCAGCGACGTGGTGTTCGCCGGGTCGATCGTGACCGTGGTGGTGCCGGCCGCGACCGCGGCGGCCAGGGCCTGGCCGTTCGGCTGCGAGATCGTGTACGTCGGGATGGTGACCGGGTCGCCGCCGCCGAACGAGAAGTCCGGCGGGTCGCCCGGGGTGTTGTTGTAGATGATCACGGCGACCGCACCGGCGGCCTGCGCGTTCTGCGCCTTGAGGGACGCGTTGCAGGTGCCGCGGGCGATCAGCGCGACGGCGCCGGCCGGGAAGTCGGCGAAGTCGGCCGCCGCGCACCCGATCGGGTCGCTCGGCACGGCCAGCGGCGCGGTGATCGTCGCCGTCGGCGCCGGGGACCACGACTGCAGCTTGGAGTTCTTGACCGTGATGCCCTTGTCGGTGGCCAGCGTCTGCAGCTGGTCGTCCGGCAGCGCGGTCTGGGCCACGCTGATGGCCCGGGCCGCCGTGGACGGCGAGCTGACGATGAACGGCCGGTTGGCGTCGTTGCCCGCCGCGACGACCGCGACGATGCCGGCGCGGACCGCGTTGTCGATGGCGACGGTCGAGTCGTCCTGCTCCTGACCGTACGAGCTGCCGAGGGAGAGGTTGATGATGTCCAGGGCGTCGGAGATGTCGCCGTCGCCGTTGGGGTCCATCGCCCAGTCGATCGCCTGCAGGATGCCGACGCCGGAGCACGCGGTGGAGACCGAGGAGCAGACCTTCAGCGCGTACAGGTCGACGCCCGGGGCGATGCCCTTGTGGGAGCCATCAGCGCTGCGGCCGCCGAGGATGTCGGAGACGTGGGTGCCGTGACCCTCGGCGTCGATCGGGTTGGGGTCGGGCTCCTCCGCCGTGTTCGGCCAGTTTTCGCCGACGAAGTCGGTGCCGCCCTTGACCTTGGGCGCGTTCGGGCCGAAGAGGGTGGCGCAGACGCCGGTCGGCGCGGCGGTGTTGCCGGCCTCGCAGGTGTCGTACGCGGCCGTGGTGCCCGGGCCGCCGAGGTTGGCGTGGGTGTAGTCGATGCCGGAGTCGATGATGCCGACCTTCACCCCGGTGCCGTCGAAGCCCTGGTTGCGGACCTGCGTGGCCTGCAGGTAGTCAGCGGCCTGGGCGAGGCTGCCGGAGTCGCTGGCGTCCTCCTGCGTCTGGTAGCGCGCGACCGGCTTGACCGACAGCACCCCGGCGATCTTGGAGAGGTCGGTGAGCTTGCTGGCCGGGATCGACAGCGCGACCACGTTGGCGGCCCGGCTGGCCCGGCCGAGCGCCTTGGCGCCCATGCCCTTGGCCTTGCCGATCACCTGGTCCTGCTGGGCCCGGACGGCGGAGCTCTGCGCCTGCTGGGCGGCCTTGCCGGGCAGCCCGCCGGTCTTCAGCGAACCCTCGGCGACGGTCGCGCCGACGGGCTTCTGCGAGAGCGCGACCGACACCGTGATGGTGCCCTTCGCGTTCTTCAGGGCGGGCGCGAGCACGCCCGCCGTGTCCACTGACTTCAGCGAAGCCGGAACGGCCTTCGGTTGCGAGCCGTTGGACGATCCAGGTGCGGCGGCAGCGCTGCCGGCGGTCGCGAGGACCAGGCCGGGAAGCGCCGCGGCACCGAAAGCGAGGCCGAGCAGCCTCGCTTTCCTCGTGCTTGAGGGCATGAACGCTCCTTGACGGGGACTTTGGAGTGGGGGTCACCCTCGCACCCCACTTGCATCGGCGCAAGGCCGACAACCCGACCGTGACCTGCTAGGACACGTCCAGCGACGCACTGGCTACGCGCTCCCACCCGGCCGCGGAGCGGCGGAACAGGGTGACCTCGTGGCTGCCCTTGCCGGATGGGCCGCCGGTGACGGTCTGGGCCGACCGACAATCGGACAAAGCGGTCGGTCCGGACAGGACGCGGCCGGTGTCCACGGTGACCGGTCCGGTCGCCGGGCCGGTCACGGCGGACGCGTCCAGCGTCACCACGTACGGGCCGATGACGGGGCCGGCGGCCTGCCAGGCGAAGTCGGTGCCGGCCTTGATCCGGGCCGGGCCGGCCTCCACCGCCGGGACGTCGCAGTTGGCCTGGACCAGGCCGTTGTCCCCCTGGTGCAGCAGCATCGGCAGCGCGCCGAACACCACGAACGCGATGAACACGACAGCCGTGCCGACGGTCAGCTTGCTGCGCCGACGCCGCGGCTCGTGGGCCCAGGCCTGGCCCTGCTCGTCGCCGACGTCGCGGGCGAAGCGCGCACGCTGCCGGCGGGCGGCGGCGTCCTTCCCCGGATCGTGACGCCCGGTGCTGTCCGGGGGCAGCAGGGCCATGTCGTCAGTCTGCCACTGTCCCCGCTACTCGGCGGCCGGGGCCGCGGCCGCGGCCGGCGCGGCCAAGCTCCGCCGCAGGATCTGGGCCACGTCCAGGACCTCGACGTCCTCCCGGGCGGTGCCCTCCTGCTGCTTGGCCGTGACCGCGTCGGACAGCATGACCATGCAGTACGGACAGGCGGTGGAGACGACGTCCGGGTCCAGGGACAGGGCCTCGTCCACGCGCTCGACGTTGATCCGCTTGCCGATCTTCTCCTCCATCCACATCCGGGCACCGCCGGCGCCGCAGCAGAAGCCGCGCTCCTTGCACCGGTGCATCTCCTGCTGGCGCAGGCCGGGGACGGAGGACAGCACCTCCCGCGGCGGCGTGTAGACCTTGTTGTGCCGGCCCAGGTAGCACGGGTCGTGGTAGGTCACGAGCTGGTCCAGCGGCTTGACCGGGGTCAGCCGGCCCTCGGCGACCAGCTTGCCGAGCAGCTGCGTGTGGTGGACGACCTCGTAGTTGCCGCCGTTCTGCGGGTATTCGTTGGCCAGCGTGTTGAAGCAGTGCGGGCAGGTGGCGACGATCTTCTTGGCGCCGATCGAGTTGAGCGTCTCGACGTTCTGCATGGCCTGCATCTGGAACAGGAACTCGTTGCCGAGCCGGCGGGCCGGGTCGCCGGTGCAGGTCTCGCCGGCGCCGAGGATCGCGAACTCGACGCCCGCGACGTTCAGCAGCTCGGCGAAGGCCCGGGTGACCTTCTTGGACCGGTCCTCCAGGGCGCCGGCGCAGCCGACCCAGAACAGGTATTCGACCTCGTCCGGGATGGGCTCGCCGGCCTCGACCCGGCGTACCTCGAAGTCGAGGCCGTCGGTCCACTCCTCGCGGGCGCGGTCGCTCAGGCCCCACGGGTTGCCCTTGTTCTCGATGTTGCGCAGCATCACCCCGGCCTCGGACGGGAAGCTGGACTCCACCAGGACCTGGTAGCGCCGCATGTCCACGATGTGGTCGACATGCTCGATGTCGACCGGGCACTGCTCGACGCAGGCGCCGCAGGTGGTGCAGGACCACAGCACGTCGGGATCGATGACCCCGCCCTCCTCGAGCGTGCCGACGAGCGGCCGCTCGGCCTGGGCCGCGCCCGGCTCCGGTACGCGCCAGAAGCCGGACTCGGGGACGCCGCCGTGGGCGGCGCCGTGCTCGGCCGCCTCCGGGCCGCCCTCGTCGATGCCGGTCGCGGCGGCGCCGCCCGCGCTCTTGCCCGCGGTCGCGGCCCCGGTTCCGGTCCCGCCGTTGGTGCCGGCGCCGTCGGCGTTGGTCGCGAGCAGGTAGGGCGCCTTGGCGAAGAGGTGGTCGCGCAGGTCCATGATCACGAGCTTGGGCGAGAGCGGCTTGCCGGTGTTCCAGGCCGGGCACTGCGACTGGCAGCGCCCGCACTCGGTGCAGGTGGCGAAGTCGAGCATGCCCTTCCAGGTGAAGTCCTCGACCTTGCCGCGGCCGAAGGCCTGGTCCTCGTCCAGGTTCTCCGCGTCCTCGAAGTCGATCGGCTTGCCGGCCGCGTCGGTGACCGGCAGCAGCGGGCCGAGCCCGTCCGGCACCCGCTTGGCGCCGACGTTGAGCGGGGCCAGCGCGATGTGCAGGTGCTTGGAGTAGACCACGATGACCAGGAAGGCCAGGATCACCGCGACGTTGGCCAGCAGGAACACCGTCTCGATGACCTCGTTGGCGTCCTCGCCCAGCGGGTGCAGCGCCTTGCCCACGGCCCAGGACGCGAACGCCCACCGCGACTGCCCGAACGGGAAGACGCCCGTGTTGACCTGCGCCCCGCGGTAGAGCAGCAGCGTGATGATGACCAGGCTGATCATCCCGAGGATGACCCAGGCCGCCCGGGTGTGGGAGCCGTAGAACCGGGACGCGCGCTCCTTGCGGGCCGGCGCGTTGCGCACCCGCAGGATCGCGAACGTGATGATGCCGGCGAGCACGGCGACCGCGAAGAAGTCCTCCAGGAAGCCGACCAGCCGCCAGCGCCCGATCAGCGGGATGTGGAAGTCGCGGTCGAACAGGCCGCCCCAGGCCTCGACGATCGTCAGGCCCAGGACGATGAAGCCCCAGAACGTGAGGAAGTGCGCGACGCCCGGCACCGACCACTTGAGCAGCTTCCGCTGGCCCAGCACCTCGGCCAGCTCGGCCTTGAGCCGGGCCGGCACGCCGTCCATCCGGCCCGGGGCGGGCTGGCCGACCCGGATCAGCTTGCTCAGCCAGAGCACCCTGCGTCCCGCGATCGCGAGCGCGGCCACTGTCATCAGCAGCCCGATCACCAGCCGTACAACCACGGACCCTCCTCCGAACCAGGGAGAGCCCGAACTTTACCGGCCAGTAACTTCCGTCGCCTGTCGGGCTCCGGGTCGGAGCCTCCCACGCCCGGCCGGTTGTCCGGGCGCGGGCCGGGTCACAGTCAGAGCACCGCGTCGGCCAGGCGGTCGACCTGGTCCAGGTCGGGCACGGCCGGGTCGAACATCAGCTCGGTGAAGCCGGCGTCGGCGAAGTCGCGGGCCCGCTGCCTGGCCTCCTCCGGCGTCCGCACCGCGTTGGTGACGACGAAGTCGGCCATGTCGCCGAGGAAGCCGTAGTAGTGGCGCAGGTTTCTGGCCAGGGTGTCGTCGGCGCCGAAGCCGTAGTAGGTCAGCGCGGCCAGCCGGGGCTCGCCCTCACGGCCGGCCTCCTGCCACGCGGCGCGGATCTGCGCCGCCGGCTCGGCTGCCAGCTGCGGCGTGGCGCCGCCGACGGTCCAGCCGTCGCCGTACGCGACCGTGCGGCGGACCGCGGCCGCGCCGTTGCCGCCGACCAGGATCGGCACCTTGCCGCCGGGCACGGTCGGGCTCACCGCGAACTCGCCGCCCGCGACCGGCTCGCCGGCCCAGGCCCGGTGCAGCAGCGCCAGCGTCTCGTCCATCAGCCGGCCGCGCTGCTCGTACGGGCGGTCGACGGCGGCGAAGTCGTCGGGCCGGCCGCCGACCCCGAGACCGAGCGTGAGCCGGCCGCCGGACAGCGCGTGCAGGCTGCCGGTGGCCTTCGCCAGCCACACCGGCGGGTACGCCGGGGCCAGCAGGATGTCGGGAAACAACCCGATCCGGCTGGTCGCACCGGCCGCGGCGGCCAGCGCCGTCAGCGAGTCGTAGTTGGGGTAGACGACGCGGTCGATGGTGGCCAGCGCGGAGAAGCCCCGCTCCTCGGCCCGGCGGGCCCACTCGACCACCGCCGTCCCCTCGACCGGCAACGTCGTCGGCAGTCCGATCCCGATGTCCATGCCTTCGGCAACTCCCCCGGCCCAGCCGCTTAGTCCCGGCCGCTAGTCCCGGCCGCTAGTCCCGGCCGCTGGTTCCGGCCGCTGGTTCCGGGGGAGCTGGTTCCG
>DATINN010000455.1:0-3484 GCA_035474175.1 Mycobacteriales bacterium
GGTAGTCCAGCTGGGCCCGGACCGACCACTCGGCCGCGGGCCACAGCACCGGGTCGACGTCGGCATACACGACCCGGACCACGTCCATCGGCGCGGCGGACGGCCCGAGCTGCTCCAGCGCGGCCCGGACCTGGGCCAGCCGCTCCTCCCGGTGGGCCAGGTACGCCCGGGTCACGGCGGCGAGGTCGGGCAGCTCGGGCCCGTGCCCGGGTAGCACCGTGCGGGTGCCGAGGTCCTCCAGGCGGCGCAGCGAGGCCAGGTAGTCGGCCAGCCGGCCGTCCGGGTGCGCGACCACGGTCGTGCCGCGGCCGAGCACGGTGTCTCCGGTGAGGACGGCGTCGCCGATCGCGAAGCAGAGCGAGTCGGACGTGTGCCCCGGGGTGGCCAGCACCCGGACCTCGACCCCGGCCGCGGCGACCACGTCGCCCTCGCCCAGGCCCTCGCCGCCGAGCCGCTGAGCCGGGTCCAGCGCCCGCACCGGCGCCCCGGTCAGGGCCCGGAAGGCCGCCGCCCCCTCGGCGTGGTCGGGGTGCCCGTGCGTCAGCAGGATCTCGGCCACGTCCCCGGCCGCGGCCGCGACGGCGCGCAGGTGCCGGTCGTCGTCCGGCCCCGGATCGACGACCAGGCAGGATCCGGAGCCGGGGGCCCGCAGCAGCCAGGTGTTGGTCCCGTCCAGCGTCATCGGCGACGGGTTGTCGGCCAGCAGCACCGCGGCCAGCTCGGTGACCGGCCGGAGCGCCCCGTAGAGCGGGTGGGTCACGGCCGGCCCAGCCGCAGCACCCGGCCGTCGGGCAGCGTCACCACCGGACCGTCCGCGGCCTGGGACAGCACCGGCTGCACCCGGGACACCGACCGGCCGGCCGCGAGCACGGCCGCGACGCTCGGGTAGGCCGAGATCTCCTCCAGCGTGACGATCGTCGGCGGCATCATCGGCCGCTCCCCCCGCCGGAACTCCGCCAGCGCGTCCGCAGGCCGCACCCACTCGACCACGTCGGCCTCGGAGGTGACGGCGCGGGTGGACTGCCCGGCCGGCAGCGCGGCGACGAAGAAGCGGGTGTCGTACCGGCGGCGGGCGCCCTCGCTCGGCGGGGTGATCCAGTGCGCCCAGGGCCGGAGCAGGTCGGCCCGCAGCACCAGGCCGCGCCGGTGCAGCAGCTCGGCCAGGGAGAAGTCGCGGTTCTCCAGCCCGACCCGGTCCGCCTCCCACTCCGGCCCGTCGGTGGCGCAGACGCCGTCGGGGGACGGCCCGGCCAGCAGCACGCCGGACTCCTCGAACGTCTCCCGGACGGCCGCGCACAGCAGCGCCCGGGCCAGCGCCTCGTCGGCGTCGAACGGCTCGGTCCAGTCCGCCGGCGGCGGCCCGGCCCAGCCGACCGCCGTGTCGGCGTCGCGCGGGTCGACGGCGCCGCCGGGGAACACGGTCATGCCGGCCGCGAACGCCATCCCCCGCACCCGGCGCAGCAGGAACGCCTCGACGCCGGCGGGCGTGTCCCGGAGCAGGACGACGGTGGCGGCGTCCCGGACCGGCACCGGCTCCGCCGGCGTCACCGCACCTCGACGATCAGCTCCACCTCGACCGGTACGCCCAGCGGCAGCTCGGCCACCCCGACCGCGGACCGCGCGTGCTGGCCGGCCTCGCCGAAGATCTCGGCCAGCACGTCGCTGGCGCCGTTGATCACGCCGGGCTGGTCGGTGAAGCCGGGCGCGCTGGCCACGAAGCCGACCACCTTCACCACCCGGACGACCGCGTCCAGGCCGACCAGCGCGTCGATGGCGGCCAGCGCGTTGAGCGCGCAGTCGCGGGCGGCGCCGTTGGCGACCTCGGACGACACCTCGGCGCCGACCTTGCCGGAGTGCCCCCGGGCGACCTGGCCGCTGGTGTAGACGAGGTTGCCGGTGCGGACCGCCGGCACGTACGACCCGGCCGGCGGGGCGACCTCCGGCAGCTCGATCCCCAGCTCCGCCATCCGCGCGACGGCGCTCACGGCAGCGGCCGCTTCAGGTAGGCAACGAGCTGCTCGGGGTTGGGGCCGGGGATGACGCTGACCAGCTCCCAGCCGTCCTGGCCCCAGTTGTCGAGGATCTGCTTCGTCGCGTGCACCAGGAGCGGCACGGTCGAATACTCCCACTTCTGCATGGCCTGAACTTACCGCCGCGCCGTCGCTCCCGACCGCACCTACGCTGGGTGGGTGAGCAGGAGTTCGTGGCCGGATGCGCGGCTGCACGTGGTGACCGGGAAGGGTGGGGCCGGCAAGACGACGGTCGCGGCCGCGCTGGCGCTCGCGCTGGCCGCGGGCGGCCGCCGCACGCTGGTCATCGAGGTCGAGGGCCGGCAGGGCCTGGCCCAGCTGTTCGACACCCCGCCCCTGCCGTACGAGGAGCGCCGGATCGCCTCGGCCGCCGGCGGGGGCGAGGTCCGCGCGCTGGCCGTGGACGTGGAGGAGGCGCTGCTGGAATACCTGGAGATGTTCTACAACCTCCGCTCCGCCGGCCGCGCCCTGCGCAAGCTGGGCGCGATCGACTTCGCGACCACGATCGCCCCGGGCATGCGCGACGTGCTGCTCACCGGCAAGGTCAAGGAGGCGGTGACCCGCACGGACAAGGGCCACCGCGTGTACGACGCGGTCATCCTGGACGCGCCCCCGACCGGCCGCATCACCCGCTTCCTCAACGTCACGGCCGAGGTCGCCGGCCTGGCCCGGGTCGGGCCGATCAAGTCGCAGAGCGACGGCGTGATGGCCGTGCTGCGCTCGCCCCAGACCGCCGTGCACGTGGTCACGCTGCTGGAGGAGATGCCGGTGCAGGAGACCGTGGACGCGGTCACCGAGCTGCGGGCGGCCCGGCTGCCGCTGGGGTCGGTGATCGTGAACATGACCCGCCCGCCGGTGCTGCCGGAGCCGGCCCTGGCCAGTGCCGCCGCCGGCAAGGTCGACCTCAGGGAGCTGCGGGCCGGGCTCAGCGCGGCCGGGCTCGACCCGAAGCTGGCGAGCGCGCTGGCCGGCGAGGCGGTCGAGCACGCCGAGCGCTGGGAGGTCGAGGACCACAACCGCAGCGCGATCACCGCGCTCGGCCTCCCCTCCTACGAGCTGCCGTTCCTGCCCGGCCCGGTCGACCTCGGCGGCCTCTACGAGCTGGCCGAGATCCTGCGGGCGGGGGCGACCGGATGACCGCCCTGGACCTGGACGCGGTCGCGCTGGACCCGCAGACCCGGATCATCGTCTGCTGCGGCAGCGGCGGCGTCGGCAAGACCAGCACCGCGGCCGCGCTCGGCCTGCGCGCGGCCGAGGCCGGCCGCAAGGTCGTCGTGCTCACCATCGACCCGGCCCGCCGGCTGGCCCAGTCCATGGGCCTGTCCGAGCTGGACAACACCCCGCGCGAGGTGGCCGGCGTCGACACGGCCAAGGGCGGCGAGCTGCACGCGATGATGCTGGACATGAAGCGGACGTTCGACGAGATCGTCACCGCGCACTCGACCGAGGAGCGG
>DATINN010000456.1:0-2911 GCA_035474175.1 Mycobacteriales bacterium
GTCTCCTGCTGCGGAGCTTCAGCGGGCCTGCGCGATCACCCGCAGCCCCCCGCTCACGGATCCTCGATCGATACGGCGCCCGGCGCAGCCCCCCTAATATGCAGCGTAGCCCCCTGATATGCAGCGTAGCCCCTAACATGAAGGGCCCCGGGCGCGCTCAGCGCGGGTGCCGGTGGGGGGGGCTGCCCGAGAGCAGCGGCGCCGGCACCTGCTGGGCGATCCGGATCGGCCTGTCGCCGCCGCCGCGCTTTGCCTCGTACATCGCCATATCGGCGGCCGACAGCAACTGCTGGGGGGCCGGCCGAGGAACTCCAGCGCGCCGTCCCGCCGCCGCCGGGCCAGATCGCCGGTGCGGTAGACGGTGCCGCCGGGCCGGAACGGGTCGGGCCGGAACCGGTCGGCGGTCAGCTCGGGCCGGTTCACGTACCCGGCCGCGACCTGGACGCCGCCGATCACCAGCTCGCCCGGGACGCCGGTCGGCACCGGCTCGTCGTACGGGTCGAGGACGTGCAGCTGGGTGTTCGCGATCGGGCGGCCGATCGGCACCGGGCCGGCGCCGTCCGCGTCGGTGCACGGCCAGTGGCTGACGTCGATCGCGGCCTCGGTCGGCCCGTAGAGGTTGTGCAGCCCGGCCGTGGTGCCGGCGGCGCGAACCCGCCGGGCCAGCTCGGCCGGCAACGCCTCCCCGCTGCAGAGCACCCGCCGCAGGCCGGCCGGCAGCTCAGCCGCCTCCAGGAAGACCTGCAGCATGGAGGGTACGAAGTGGACGGTGGTCACGCGGTGCTCGCGCATCGCCGCGGCCAGGTAGGCGGGGTCGCGGTGGCCGTCCGGCCGGGCCACGACCAGGCGGGCGCCGGTCGCCAGCGGCCACAGGAACTCCCACACCGACACGTCGAAGCTGTACGGCGTCTTCTGCAGCACCGCGTCCGACCCGTCCAGCCCGAACGCGTCCTGCATCCACAGCAGCCGGTTGGCGAGCCCGCGATGGGTGTTGACCACGCCCTTGGGCCGGCCGGTGGACCCGGAGGTGTAGATGACGTACGCGGGGTCGTCGAGGCCGGGGCCGGGCAGCGGGTCCGCGGCCGCGGGCGGCGCCGGGTCGGGCCGGTCCAGGTCGAGCACGGTCGCGGCGGCGGCCGGCACCGCGGCCGCCGCGGCGGTGTGGGTGAGCACGATGTCCACGCCCGCGTCGGCGAGCATGAACTCCAGCCGCTCGGCCGGGTAGGCCGGATCGAGCGGGACGTACGCGGCCCCCGCCTCCAGGACGCCGAGGATGGCGACCACCAGCTCGGCCGAGCGGTGCAGGCACAGCCCGATGCGGGTGCCGGGGCCGGCGCCGAGCACCCGCAGCCGGCGGGCCAGCGCGGCCGAACGCGCGCCCAGCTCGGCGTAGTCGAACCGGCGGTCGCCGTCGACCACCGCGACCGCGTCCGGTACGGCGGCGACCCGCGCCCGGACCAGCTCGACCGCGGTCACCTCCGGGTACGGCACGGCGGTGTCGTTCCAGCCCTCGACCTGTTCCCGGCGCCCGGCCGGGGTGAGCAGCGGGAGCCGGCCGACCGGCGTGTCCGGCTCGGCGACCGCGGCGGCCAGCAGCGTCCGGTAGGCGCCGAGGAAGTCGGCGGCCCAGTCCGGCCCGAACCGGTCGGCCCGGTACTCCAGGGCGACCTCCAGGTCGGCGCCGGCCCGGCTCACGGTCATGGCCAGGTCGTACTTGACCCGGTCCCGGGCGACGGCCAGGAAGTGCCACTCCAGGCCGCCGTCCCGGACCACCGGCGCGGTCGCCTCGTCGACGCTGAACAGCACCTGGAAGAGGGGCGTGTCCGCGAGCGCCCGGTCCGGGCGCACGGCCTCCACGATCGCCTCGAACGGGAGTTCCTGGTGCTCGAACGCGCGCAGCGCCGCGGCCCGGGTCCGGTCGGTCAGCTCCCGGAACGTCGGCTCGCCGCCGAGCTCGGCCCGGATCGGCAGCACGTTGATGAAGCAGCCGATCAGCGGTTCCAGCTCCGGCCGCAGCCGGCCCGCGACGGGGCTGCCGACGACCAGCTGGTCGGTGCGCGCGTACCGGGCCAGCAGCAGCTCGTACGCGGCCAGCATGCTCATGTAGAGCGTGCCGCCGCCGGCCCGGGCCAGCTCCTGCACGTCGTCCGACAGCTCCGGATCGAGTCGCAGCCGGGCCACCGCGCCCTCGCCGGAGGTGCGCGGCCCGTTGCGGGACTCCACCGGCAGCTCCAGCGCCGCGGGCGCACCGGACAGCTCGGCCCGCCACCAGTCCTCCTCGCCCGCCAGCAGGCCGGCCGCGGCCCGGGCCGCCTGCCAGCGGGCCACGTCGCCGTACTGGACCGGGAGGTCGGGCAGGACCGGCGTGGCGCCCTGGACGCCGGCCCGGTAGAGCTCGGCCAGCTCGGTGAACAGCAGGCCGAGCGACCAGCCGTCGATCGCGACGTGGTGGGCGGTGACGACGAGCACGTGCCCGCCGCCCGCGGCCGCGGCGTCGACCAGCTCGGCGCGCAGCACCGGCCCGACGGCCAGGTCGAACGGCCGCCGCGCCGCGGCCGCGATCGCCGCCTGCAGCGCGGCCTCGTCCCGCACCGACCGCACCGGCAGGTCCCAGCCGGGCGGGGGCGGCAGCACCACCGGCTCCGGTTCGCCGTCGACCGTACGGAAGACCGTGCGCAGCGCCTCGTGCCGGGCCACCACACCGGCCAGCGCCCGGCCCAGTGCGGGCACGTCGAGGTCGCCGATCAGCCGCACCGCGACCGGGACGTGGTAGGCGGCGTCGCCGCCGTGCAACCGGTCCACGAACCAGATCCGCCGCTGCGCGGCCGACGCCGGCGCGGGGCCGGCGCCGGCGCGCACCGGGACGTCCAGGCCGGCGCTCACGGAGCGGTCCCCTCCCCCGCGGCCAGTC
>DATINN010000457.1:0-10094 GCA_035474175.1 Mycobacteriales bacterium
CGCAGCTTCGCCGACTCCGACGGCGACGGGATCGGCGACCTGGCCGGCATCGAGGCCCACCTCGACCACCTGAGCGACCTCGGCGTGGACGTGATCTGGCTGTCCCCGGTCTACCCGTCGCCGCAGGACGACGGCGGCTACGACATCAGCGACTACCAGGACATCGAGCCGGCGTACGGCACGCTGGCCGGCTTCGACCGGCTGCTCGCGGCCGTGCACGAGCGCGGCCTGAAGCTGGTCATGGACCTGGTCGTCAACCACACCTCGGACGAGCACCCGTGGTTCGTGGCGTCCCGCTCGTCGAAGGACGACCCGAAGCGGGACTGGTACTGGTGGCGGCCGCCGCGCTTCGGCATGGATCCGGGCGCGCCCGGGGCCGAGCCGACCAACTGGGCCTCGTTCTTCTCCGGGCCGAGCTGGGAGCTGGACGAGGCCACCGCCGAGTACTACCTGCACCTGTTCACCCGCAAGCAGCCCGACCTCAACTGGGAGAACCCCGAGGTCCGCCAGGCCGTGTACGCGATGATGCGGTGGTGGCTCGACCGGGGCGTCGACGGCTTCCGGATGGACGTCATCAACATGATCTCCAAGGACCCGGCGCTGCCGGACGGGCGGGTGCGCGGCGGCGACCCGTACGGGGACGGCAGCGAGTTCTTCATCGACGGGCCCCGGCTGCACGACTACCTGCAGGAGATGCACGCGGCCGTCTTCGCCGGCCGCGGTGACCTGCTGACCGTGGGCGAGATGCCCGGCGTGACCGTGGACGAGGCCCGGCTGTTCACCGACCCGGCCCGGGGCGAGGTCGACATGGTGTTCCAGTTCGAGCACGTCGGGCTGGACGAGGGCGCCACCAAGTGGGACCTGCACCCGCTGGACCTGCGCGACCTCAAGGTCAGCTTCGGGCGCTGGCAGGCCGGCCTGGCCGACGTCGGCTGGAACTCGCTCTACTGGGACAACCACGACCAGCCCCGGATCGTGTCCCGCTGGGGCGACGGCTCGCCGCGCTCGGCCAAGACGCTGGGCACGCTGCTGCACCTGCACCGCGGCACCCCGTACGTCTTCCAGGGCGAGGAGCTCGGGATGACGAACTACCCCTGGTCCGGGCCGGCGGAGTTCCGCGACGTCGAGTCGGTCAACCACTGGGCCGCGGCGCTGGCGCGGGGCGAGGACCCGGCCGACGTGCTGGCCGGGCTGCGGGCGCGCAGCCGGGACAACGCCCGCACGCCGATGCAGTGGGACGCCTCGGCCCAGGCCGGCTTCACCACCGGCACGCCCTGGCTGCCGGTCAACCCCAACCACACCGAGATCAACGTGGCCGCGCAGCGCTCCGACCCGGACAGCGTGCTGGCGCACTACCGGCGGCTGATCGCGCTGCGGCACGACGAGCCGGCCGTCGCGCACGGCGACTTCACCATGCTGCTGCCGGACGACCCGTCGGTCTACGCGTTCACCCGGTCCTTCCAGGACGTGCAGCTGCTGGTGCTGTGCAACGTGTCGGGCACTCCGGCACCCGTCGCCCTGGACGACCCGGCGCCGTGGGCGGACGCGTCGCTCCTGCTCGGCACGCACGGCGCGGGCGGGACGGGCACCTTGCAGCCGTGGGAGTCGCGGGTCCTGCGCCGGACCGGGCCGGCTGACGGGATCACCGCCTGACCAGCATCCGCCACTTCTCCGGCAGGTTGGCCGCGCTGCTGCGCAGCGACAGGTAGGCCAGCCCGGCGACGGGGATCGGCAGCCAGAAGTTCGCCAGCCGGTACGTGACGACGCCCAGCACCGCGATCCCCCGCGGCGCGCCGAAGCCGACGATCGTCGGCACCAGCACGCCCTCGACCAGGCCCAGCCCGCCCGGCGTCAGCGGCAGCGCGGCCACCACGTTGGCCAGCCCGAAGGAGACCACCAGCCCGTCCAGGCCCAGGTGGAAGCCGTAGGCCTGGATGAAGACCCAGAGCGCGGCCGCGTCCAGCAGCCAGTTGAGCGTGGCCCAGAGGACGGCCTGGGTGAGCATGGCCCGGTCCCGGGACAGCTCGACCAGCCGGGCGGCGGCGGTCCGGACGAAGCGCTCGGCGGTGTCCTCGGTCAGCACCGGCAGCCGCCGGGCGACCGCGCGCACGGCCCGGACCGAGGACTCCTGGCCGCGGGTGAGCAGCAGCACCGCGAGGACGCCGCCGGCCACCAGCACGGCCCCGACCGCGGCGGCCGTCGTGTAGAGCGGGTTGAAGCCGCGCAGCGGGATGGACACGACCAGGCCGAGCCAGAGGATCACGTTCAGCACGATGGCGGAGCCGACACCCTGCACCGCGGCACCGAAGGCGGCGTCGGGACCGGACACCCCGGCGGCGTGCAGCAGGCGGAACCGGAGCGCGCCCGCGGTCGCCGCCCCGCCCGGCACGATGTGGCTGACCCCGAGTGTGGTCACGTCGATCCGCAGCAGCGTGAAGAAGCTGGGCCGGCCGTCCCGGGGCAGCACCGAGCGGGTCAGCGCCGCGTACGCGACCACGGACAGGATCTCCAGCACCGTGCCGGCGACGAGGTACTGGGGCTTGACCGAACCGAGCACGTCCAGCGCCTTGCGGGCCCCCGCGATCTGCGGCAGGACCAGGTATTCCACCGCGAACACGAACGCCGCGAGCCCGGCCCCCCACCGCAACCACCGCGGCAACCGCAGTCGCTTCACCGAGAGATCTTAGGCATTCCGTTACCCGGCCCGGGCACCGTACGCTTTGTGTCCCACCTTCGTGCGGGAGGCCTACGTGCTCGTCAGTGACCTGATCAGGCGCAAGGGGAGCTCCGTGGCCAGCGCGCCGCCGGACACCACCGTCGCGGCCCTGCTGGACCTCCTCGCCGAGCACGGGATCGGGGCGGTGGTCGTCTCCGGCGACGGCAGCACCGTGTCCGGCATCGTCTCCGAGCGCGACGTCGTGCGGGCCCTGCGCCGGAGCGGGCCGGCCCTGCTCGACACGCCGGTCAGCGAGCTCATGACGACGGACGTGGTCGTCGCCGCGCCGGCCGACACCGTCGAGGACCTGATGCGGCTGATGACCGAGCGCCGCATCCGGCACGTGCCCGTCGTCGTCTCCGAGGGCCGCATGGCCGGCATCATCAGCATCGGCGACGTGGTCAAGAGCCGCATCGAGGCGCTCGAGGCCGACCGCGAGCAGCTGATCGACTACATCCAGTCCTCGGGCTAGACCCTCGCGGCCCGGGTCAGGTCACCGCGGCCCGGGTCAGGTCACCGCGGCGCCGGCCGCGGCGCGCATGGTGCCCAGCAGCCGGTGCTGGGCCGGGGTGGTGGCGCGGCCCGCGGCCGGGGCGATCCCGTCCTCGTGGGCGATGAGCGGGATGTCGGGCTCGCCGTCCTCGGCCACCTTGGCCATCGACCAGCGGGCGAAGACGCGCTCGGGGACGTCGCCGCTGTCCAGGAGGGTGACGGAGTCGTGCCGCGGGTCGGCGGCGATCGTCTCGTACAGGGCTCGTACGGTCGGCTCGTCGCCTTCCAGGACCTGCACGAACCAGTCGCCGGTGAGCAGCAGCGCGCCGGTCAGGCCGGCCTTCTTGTTGTTGCGGCGCGCGGTGGAGAAGAGGCTGCCGAGCTCGACCTTGCGGTCGGGCTCGGGGATGCGGCTCCTGCTGCGGTACATCAGCCGAAACGTGGGCTGCTCGGTCACGATGGACTCCCTCCGCTCGTCCCGCAGTGAACGCGCCCGCCCTGTCCCCCGCTGTCTCACTTTGAGAACTACGGCTGCCGGCATGATCAACTGGTGCGGCCCCGCCGAGGTGTACCGCCGTCCCGGCGGCCGCTAGCCTCCGACGGATGACGGTACGCACGGTGGGCACCGGCGAGCGGGTCGTGATGTGCCTGCACGGGTGGTTCGGGTCGTCGACGGGATGGGGCTGGCTGCCCGAGCTGGTCGACGGCGACACCTACACCTGGGTGTTCCCGGACTACCGCGGCTACGGCGAGCGCCGCGGCGTGGCCGGCGAGCACACCCTGGACGAGATCGCCGCCGACGTGCTCGCGGTCGCCGACGAGGTCGGGGCCGAGCGGTTCGCGCTGCTGGGCCACTCGATGGGCGGCACGGCCGCGGCCCGGGTGCTGGTCGAGGCCCCGGACCGGGTCTCCGCGCTGATCGGGGTGAGCCCGGTGCCGGCGTCCGGGGTGCCCTTCGACGACGCCGGCTGGGCCCTGTTCTCCGGCGCCGCCGAGGACGACGGCAACCGGCACGCGATCATCGACCTCACCACCGGCAACCGGCACTCGCCGCGCTGGGTCCGCCGGATGGTGGCGCACTCGGTCGAGCGCTCGGACCGGGACGCGTTCGGCGCGGCGCTGACGGCGTGGTCCGGCACCGACTTCTCCGAGCGGGTCCGCGACGACGAGCGGGTCGTCGCCACGCCGGTGCAGGTGATCGTCGGCGAGCACGACCCGGCGCTGTCCGCGGACGTGATGCGGGCGACCTGGCTGGCCTGGCACCCGGACGCGGAGCTGGTGGTGCTGGCCAACGCCGGGCACTACGCCACCGAGGAGACCCCGGTCGCGCTGGTGACCGCCGTCGAGGACTTCCTCGCCCGGCACCCGTGACTCAGCAGCCCGGCGCCCCTGACCGGTCGGCCGCCGTGGCCGGCCTGACGGACCCGCGGACCTTCGAGGCCGGTGTCCCGTACGGGCTGCTGGCGGCGCTGCGGCGGGAGCAGGGCGTGGTCCGGGTGCCGGAGCCGGCCCTGCTCGGGCAGCCGGCCGGGCCCGGGCACTGGCTGGTGCTGCGGCACTCCGACGTGAAGGCGGTGCTGCGGGACCCGCGCCGGTTCTCCTCCTGGCTGGGCGCGACCCAGGTCCGGGACCCGGCCACGCCGGCCGACCTGGCCTACGTCCGGCTGATGATGCTCAACATGGACCCGCCGGAGCACTCCCGGCTGCGCCGGCTGCTGCACCGCTCGTTCACCCCGCGCGCGGTGGCCGCGCTGGAGGCCGGCATCGCGGCGCACGCCGAGTCCATAGTGGACCGTCTACTGGAGACGGACGGGGTGGCCGACTTCGCCGCCGCGGCCGCGGACCTGCCGCTGCTGGCGCTGGCCGACGTGCTCGGCATGCCGGCGGCCGACCGGGGGCTGCTGTTCGACTGGTCCAACCGCGTGATCGGCTTCCAGGACCCGGACTACGCCGCCAGCGCCCGCTTTACCGGCGGCACCGACATCGCCGCGCAGGCGCTGGCGCTGCGGCCGGCGCCGGGCCCGGACGGGCGGATGCCGGACCCGCGGACCCGGGCCGGCATCCCCGACCTCTACGCGTACGCGCACCTGCTGGCGGCGCGGAAGCGGGAGCAGCCCGGCGAGGACGTCATGTCGCTGCTGCTGTCCGAAGTGGACGACGACGGCGGCCGGGTGTCGGTGGCCGAGTTCGAGAACCTGTTCTGGCTGTTCGCGGTGGCCGGCAACGAGACGCTGCGCAACGGCATCCCGGGCGGGATGGTCGCGCTGCTGGCCCACCCGCAGGCGCAGCGGGCGCTGCGGGCCGACCCGGCGCTGCTGCCCGGTGCGGTCGAGGAGATGCTGCGGTGGTGGACGCCGGTGATGGTGTTCCGCCGGACCGCGACCGAGGACGTCACGCTGTCCGGTGTGGACATCGCCGCCGGCGACAAGGTGGTGGTGTCCTTCGCCGCCGCCAACCGGGACGAGACGGTGTTCGCCGACCCGGACCGGTTCGACATCACCCGGGGCGGCGGCGAGCACCTGGTCTTCGGGCACGGGCCGCACTTCTGCCTGGGCGCGCACCTGGCCCGGGCCCAGCTGCGGGCCCTGTTCGGCCGGCTGCTGGCCCGGACCCGGGAGATCGAGCCGGCCGGGGAGCCGGTGCTGCTGCGCTCCAGCTTCCAGCGCGGGGTCAAGCACCTGCCGGTCCGGCTGACGTGACGAACCGGCCCCGCGCCTCCCCCCGGCGCGCGGGACCGGCCCGGCTCAGGGGTTGTGGCAGGTCCAGGTGACGCTGCCGGAGACCTTCTCGTCGTGGCCGTACTGGCCGGTGCCCAGGTCGGTGAAGGTGAAGTTGCCCGAGCCGTCGGCGTTGATCGTCGCCGTCCCGGTCGAGTCCTCCTGCAGGACGTAGGTGACCGGCGCCTTGGGCAGGATGACGCCGGCCGGGCTGCCCTCCCCGGACAGGTCCTTCATCTGGTACGTGCCCGGGCCGGTGTAGTGCTCGATGACGTTGCCGGTCAGGCCGCCGAAGTCGTCGCCGGGCTGGGTCGCACCGCCGGAGGGCATGTGCAGCGACGGCCGGCCGTCGTCGCCGTCCGGCTCGCCCTTGACCCAGTCGGCGCAGCTCTCGTAGCTGGTGCCGTTGCCGGTGGCGGTGAGCCCGGCCACGGTGCCCTTCGCCGTCGTGGCCCCGGTGATGTCGTAGCTGAAGCAGACCGTCGGCCCGAGCGCCCCCTTGGCGCAGGCGCCGGCCCGGCCACCGCCGCCACCGCTCCCGTCACCGTCGCCGCCGGACACGGCCGCAGTGGTGTCGCCTGTGGACGCTGCGGCATTGCCGGAGCTGCCGCCGCAGCCGGCGAGCGGGACGAGCAGGGCGGCCGCCAGCCACGGCAACGCCCGGCGGGTCAGGGTTGGCACGGATCCTCCACGGTGTCTGTCGGTCGGCGGGCACAGATGTCCGGACAGCGCGGAATGACCCGGCGTGCTCGGATACGGTCAGGCCCGTGCGGGACGGCGGGCTCGGGGCAGACCCTGACGCGGACCGCCAAAGGTCCGCCAAAGGCGTCGAGTTCCGGGTCCTCGGGCCGCTGGAGGCGCTGGTCGACGGGGCCGCGGTCCCCCTCGGCGGGCCGAAGCAGCGGGCCGTGCTGGGGGTGCTGCTGGCCGGCGGCGGCGAGCCGGTGCCGGCCGGGCGGCTGGTCGACGAGCTGTGGGGCGAGTCCCCGCCGGCCACCGCGACCGCCGCCCTGCAGGTGCACGTCTCCGGGCTGCGCAAGGTGCTGCCGGGGCGGATCCGCACGGTGCCGGCCGGCTACGTGCTCGACCTGGCCGGTGCCGCTGTCGACACCGACGGCGTCGAGGACGCGCTGCGCCGGGCCCGGGCCGGGGAGCCGGCCGAGACCGCGGCCGGGCTGGCCGCCGTGCTGGCTCGCTGGCGCGGTCCCGCGTACGGCGGGGTGCCGCCCTCCCCCGCCGTCACCGCGGCCGCGACGCACTGGGAGGAGCTGCGCCTGGGCGCGCTGGAGGACCGCTTGGCCGCGGACCTGGCCCTGGGCCGGCACGCCGAGCTCCGGGCGGAGCTGGCCGGCCTGACCGCGGCGTACCCGACCCGGGAGCGGCTGGCCGCGCACCGGATGCTGGCCGCGTACCGGAGCGGGCAGCCGGGCGAGGCGCTGGCGGCGTACCGGGACCTGCGGCGGGCGCTGGCGGCCGAGCTCGGGGTGGAGCCGGGCGAGCGGGTCGAGGCGCTGGCCCGGGCGATCGAGCGGGCCGACCCGACGCTGGCGGCGCCGACGGCGCTGCCGATCCCGGCCAGCCGGTTCGTCGGGCGGCGGCGGGAGCTGGACCGGCTGGGCGAGCTGCTCGGCCGGTCCCGGGTCGTCACCGTGACCGGGCCGGGCGGCGCCGGCAAGACCCGGCTGGCGCTGCAGCTGGCCCGCGAGGCCGGCCCCGAGCACCCGGACGGCGTGCACCTGGTCGAGCTGGCCGCGGCCGCCTCCGTGCCCGGCGCGGTCGCGACCGCGCTGGACGTCCGCGAGCAGCCGGACGAGCCGCTGCCGGCCACCCTGGTGGCGGCGCTGCGGGCGCGGCGGATCCTGGTCGTGCTGGACAACTGCGAGCACGTCCTGGACGAGGCGGCGGCGCTGGCGGCGACCCTGCTGGCCGGCTGCCCGGGGCTGCGGGTGCTGGCGACGAGCCGGGAGCAGCTCGGCATCGAGGGCGAGGCGGTCTGGCCGCTGGCCGGCCTGCAGCTGCCGGGCGAGGACGACGCGCCCGCGGTCGCGGCCCGGACGGACGCCGTGCGGCTGCTGGCCGACCGGGGCGCGCTGGCCCGGCCCGGCTTCCGGCTCGACCCGGCCGACGTGCCGGTCGCGGCCGCGCTGTGCCGGCGGCTGGACGGGCTGCCGCTGGCGATCGAGCTGGCCGCGGCCGGGCTGGCGGCCGTGCTCGGCGCCGGGTCGGAGGACGTGCTGGCCCGGCTGGTGGACCGGTCGATGGTGGTGGCCGAGCCGGGGCCGGGCGCGACCCGCTACCGGATGCTGGAGACCGTGCGCGACTACGCGGCCGAGCGGCTGGCCGCGGCCGGCGAGACCGGGCTGCACCGCGCGCACGCCACCTGGTGCCTGGGGCTGGCCCGGCGGGTGGCCACCTTCGGCGGCGCCGACCACCCGGCCGAGCTGGCCGCGCTGGCCACCGAGTACGGCAACGTGCTCGCGGCGCTGGACTGGGCCGCGGCGGCGGACCCGACGCTGGGGCTGGAGATCGCCGCGCCGATGTGGTGGTTCTGGTGGGAGCGCGGGCTGATGGGCTCGGGCCTGGCGTACCTGTCCCGGGCCCTGGACGCCGCCGGGCCGGCCCCGACCGCGGCCCGGGCCGGGGCGCTGCGGGCGGCGGCGGCGCTGGCCCGCAACAACGGGCACTTCGCCGACGCGCGCCGGCTGGGCGAGGAGTCGCTGGCCGTGTTCCGCTCGCTCGGGGACGCCGAGGGCGAGGCCGCCGCGCTGAACAACCTGCTCATCACCGCGCACGCGCAGAGCGACTTCACCGCCTCGCTGGCGTACGGGCGGGCGGCGCTGGTGCTGGCCGAGGCGGGCGGGGACCGGCGCCGGATCGCGGCCACCGAGAACAACATCGCGGCCACCCTGCGCAACCTGGGCCGCCCGGCCGACGCGATCACGGCCCTGACCCGGGCGCTGGCGCTGTTCCGGGAGATCGACGACCGGCGCGGGGAGGCGGCCGCGGCCAGCAACCTGGCCATCGCGGCCTGGCAGGCCGGCGACCCGGCCGGGTCCCGGCGCTGGTGGGCGACCGCGCTGCCGCTCTACCGCGCGCTGGAGCTGGCCGAGGGGGTGGTCGACGTGATCGACGGGGTCGCCTGCCTGCTCGCGGCCGAGGGGCGGGCCGCCGACGCGCTGCGGCTGATCACCGTGGCCGACCGGGAGCGGCACCGGCTCGGCGCGCCCCAGCTCGGCCCGGACGAGGTCTCCGGCCGCGAGCACGCGCTCGCCACCGCCCGACGTGCGCTCGGCCGCGCCGCGTCCGGCGTCGAATCTGGTGCCGCATCCGAGCCTCTTGACTCCATCCTGGACACGGTGCACGAATATCTGTAGCACTGCATGTGCTACAATCAGCGCTGTGGAGACGATCGGCGTCCGGGAGCTGCGGCAGAACGCGTCCCGCTACCTGCGGCTGGTGAAGGCCGGCCAGCGCGTGGCGGTGACCGAGCGGGGTGAGCTCATCGCCTACCTGATACCGGCCAACGAGAAACCGCCGTCGATCCTCGACCAGCTTGAAGCGGCCGGACAACTCCGCCGGGGCGTCGGGAGCCTGCTGGACGTCATCGACCCGGTGACGCTGCCGCCGGGAGCCAAGCCTGCGTCCCAGGTGCTGGAGGAGATGCGCGACGAGGAGCGCTGGTGATCTATCTCGACACCTCGGCGCTGCTGAAGACGATCTTCGCCGAGGCCCACACCTCGGCGCTGAAGACCTTCATCGGGGAGAACGACGCGCAGGGCTTCGTCTCCAGCGTGCTGCTGACCGTGGAGATGCGGCGGGCGGTGAACCGCGTCGACTCCCGCCAGCTGCCCAAGGCCGACCTCGAGCTGAGCCGGGTCACCCTGGTAGAGCTGTCCGACGCGGTGATCGAGATGGCAGGCCGCTTCCCGGATCCCCATCTGCGCACCCTCGACGCCATCCACCTGGCCACCGCCCGGCTGGTGCGGGAGGAGCTGACGGCGGTGATCTCGTACGACAAGCGGATGATCACGGTCGCACACTCCGAGGGCTTGCCGGTGCTGTCCCCCGGCGACGGGTCGTGACGGCGCGCACCGTCCGGGCGGTCGTCGGGCCGGTCACCGCGGCGGTCGCCGCCACCGACGCCGCCGGCTTCGACGAGGCGGTCGGGC
>DATINN010000458.1:0-8230 GCA_035474175.1 Mycobacteriales bacterium
CCGTGCGAAACGGTGGTGGCTCTCGATGGGCAAGCTCGCGCGGTCAACGAGGCCGAGCGGCAACCCGCGCCGGACCTTGGTGACGGTGAGGGTGATTCGCATCGAGGGGGGTCAGGGGTTCGAATCCCCTCAGCTCCACCCGGTCAGAGGCGGTGTCGGCACTCCCGACACCGCCTCTCGCACGTCCGGAGTCAGTAGAAGGTCAGCAAGGCAGGGCTCGATTGCAACCAGCTCCGCCGCCTTCGCGGAAGGTCAGCAGCAGGCCGGCTGTCCTGCGACGGTCTCTGCGGTCGCGCCGCAGCAGGCCGAGTCACCGACGCGGCCGGGGGTCTGCACCTCGGCCGGCGCGTCGGCGAGCACCGTGTAGACCTCCCACGGAGCGCCGTCCGGGTCGGTGACCCAGACCTTGTCCTGCACGGCGTAGCAGCAGGTCGTGTTGTCCTCCGCAGCGGTCGCCAGCCCGGCCGCGGCCAGCCGGCCGGTGGCCTCGGTGACCTCGTCGGTCGAGGCGACCTCGACTCCCAGGTGGTTCAGCGCACCGGCGGTCCCCGATTCGCGGGCGCCTTCCGACTCCAGCAGCACGAGCTTCAGCGGCGGGTCGGCGATGGCGAAGTTCGCGTAACCCGGCCGGCGCTTGGCCGGCTCCGCGCCGAACAGCTTGCTGTAGAAGGCGACCGCCGCGTCCACGTTGCTGACGTTCAGTGCCAGCTGCACCCTGCCCATCGATCCTCCTCGATATTGACGTACGTCGATGGGAGAACCATGCGCGGTCGCATCGACGTTTGTCAATATCCGTGGCAGAGTGGAGTCGTGCCGACCGCGACCCGCCGCGAGCTCCCGCTCGCCGACGCCCCGTGCTGCCCGCCGATCGCCGGCGCGCCGCTCAGCGCGGACGAGGCGGTCGAGCTGGCCGCGGTCCTCAAGGCGCTGGCTGACCCGGCCCGGCTGCGGCTGTTGTCGGTGATCCAGGCCGCGGAGGGCGGCGAGGCCTGCCAGTGCGACCTGACCGCGCCCGTCGGTCTGTCCCAGCCGACCGTCAGCCACCACTTGCGCGTTCTGCACGAAGCCGGCCTGGTCACGCGGGAGAAGCGCGGCTCCTGGGCCTATTACCGCGCCGTCCCCGCCCGCCTCGCGGCCGTGGCGTCGGCACTGACCGATCGCCCGAGCTGACCGCCTTCGACCCCGGCCGCCTGGTGTCGCTTCCTCGTCGACGCGAGGCCGGAGTCGGGAAAGTGACCCGAACCGCGGCGGCGCATGAGCGACGATCCCCGGGTGGCGGGATCCGTTGGAGCGCGGCAGCAGCTGCTGCGCCGCGGTCGCCTGCTCGAGGCCGCCACCCTGGGCTGGAACGCCGTCGGCATCGTCGTGCTCGCCATCGCGGCGGCCGGCGCCCGGTCCGTCGCGCTGGTCGGGTTCGGCCTCGACTCCCTGATCGAGATCGGCGCCAGCACCGTCGTGCTGTGGGAGCTGACCGGCACCGGGGCGGACCGGCAGCGGCGGGCGCTGCGACTCATCGCGGCCGCCTTCCTCGCCCTCGCCCTCTACCTGCTCGTCCAGACCGTCCTGGTGCTCGCCACGGGCTTCCAGCCGCGGCCCAGCCCGCTCGGCATCACCTGGACCGCGCTCACGGCCGCGGCCATGTTCGCGCTCGCCGCCGGCAAGAACCGCGTCGGCCGCGCCCTCGGCAACCCGGTCCTCACCGCCGAGAGCCGGGTCACCGTCATCGACGGGATCCTGGCCTGCGCCGTCCTGCTCGGTCTCGCCCTCAACGCCGGACTCGGCTGGTGGTGGGCCGACCCGCTGACCGGGCTGGTCATCGTCCACTACGCCCTCCGCGAGGCGTACGCGATCCTCCGCCCGGCTCGACCACGTCGGCCGCCGGTCATCTGATGGCGGCGGCGACCGCGGCCGAGATGGAGCGCGCGTCCGGGCTGACCGGGGTGCCGTTGACCCGGACGGCGGGGGTGCCGGTGATGCCGTCGTGGACGGCCCGGTCGGTGGCGTGGGCGACGTAGCCGGCGTACAGGCTGGTGTGGACGGCGTCGGCCAGCGCCGGTACGCCGGCCAGCGCGACCAGGTCGTCGTCGGTCGGGTCGGGTGTGCCCGCCCGCGGCTGGTGCGAGTAGAGCGCCCGGCGGACGGCGCGGAAGGTGACCGGGTCCAGGTTGGCCGCGGCGTAGAGGGCGTTGGCGGCGCGGGAGGAGTAGTCCGACTGGACGTCGAGCAGGGCGATCACGTGGAAGTGGACCCGGGCGACGCCGGTGTCGAGCCAGCGGGACAGCAGCGGGTCGAGCTGGCCGTCCAGGCGGCGGCAGGGCGGCGCCAGCAGGTCCTCCCACACGTCGATCCGGACCGGGGCGTCGGGCCGGCCGAGGGTGACGCCGTCGGCGATGCTGGCGTTCGGCGGCGTGGCCGGCTCGGGGGTGCTCAGCGCGGTCCGGAGCTCCAGACCGGTGCCGACGGCAGCGATCAGGGCGACGCCGGCGAGCACGGCGATGCGCTGCAGGCGGCGCTCTTCCGAGCGGCGGGACCAGTCGGCGTGCTGGCCCAGCAGCCGGTCGAGGGTGCGCGGCGCGGCCCATCCCGGGCGGTCGGCCACCGGCGCCCGGCGGCGGTCCGTCCACAGTGAGAACACGCAGACGGCGAGGAGGCCCGCGTCGCGCAGCAGGGCCCCGGCGTGCGAGGGGCCGGAGGAGCGCAGCGCGTCGGTCGCGGCGGCGACGATGTCGGCCAGGAACAGCACGAGCAGGACCGAGCCGATCACCTCGGTGAGCCGGCTGGTCAGCCCGAGCAGCAGCAGGACGGCCAGGCCGAGCTCGAGGACCGGCAGGCCGTAGCCGATCACCGGGGCCAGCCAGTCCGGCAGGACGCGGCCGACCCGCAGCGTCCGCACCGACGCCGCCACGTCGGCCAGCGTCGCCACCGCGGCCCAGGCCCAGACGGCGCCGAGCAGGACCCGCACGGCGGTGCTCACCGCCCAGGTCGCTCCCCGAGCCGAGGGCGGCGCGGCCGGCCCGGCCCCGGGCGGGGTCGGGTGGGAGCCGGGCGGGGCCGGGCGATCGGCGCTCACGTCGGTTGGGTCGGGTCCGGGAGCGCAGCGGTTCCCGGGACCCCCAGACTTGGGGGGAGGAGAAGACGCAGGTCACGCCCCGGAAACTTGTTCCGGCCACGCCCCGTCGCTATACACGGGGGGAGGCCGACGTCGTCCCCGAGAACGGAGCTGTCCGCATGGGCTCGCGCATACGTGTCACCTACGCGACGTTGTCGGCGGACAACGAGGAGCTGCACACCGCGTACGAGGAGGGGCTGCAGGTCGCGCGCTCCTGGCTCGGCGCGACGATCCCGGCGCGGGTCAGCGGCGAGGACCGCACCGACGGCCCGACCTTCGACGTCACCAGCCCCGGCGACCTGGCCGTCCGGCTGTGCACCGTGCACGAGGCCACCGAGCAGGACCTCGACGACGCCGTGGCCGCCGCGAAGAAGAGCAGCTGGCGGCACACTCCCTGGCCGGAGCGCATCGCGATCCTCCGGCGGGCCGCCGACCTGATCAGCGACCGCTCGGCCGAGCTGGCCGCGCTGATGAGCATGGAGGTCGGCAAGAACCGGCTGGAGGCGCTCGGCGACGTCGAGGAGTCGGCGGTCTTCTTCCGCTACTACTCCCAGCAGGTCGAGGACAACGACGGCTTCGACAAGCCGATGGAGCGCCTGTCCGAGGCGGAGATCACCAGCAGCGTGCTCCGGCCGTACGGCGTGTGGGCCGTGATCGTGCCGTTCAACTACCCGATGGCGCTGGCGGCCGGCCCGACCGCGGCCGCGCTGGTGGCCGGCAACACCGTGCTGCTCAAGCCCAGCCCGCAGGGCACGTTCAGCGCGGCCAAGCTGCACGAGTGCCTGCTGGAGGCGGGCGTGCCGGCCGACGCCGTGCACCTGCTGCCCGGCGGCGACGAGGTCGGCAAGCGGCTGGTCGCCCACCCGGGCGTCGACGGGCTCACCTTCACCGGCTCGTACGAGGTGGGCATGCAGATCGAGCGCAGCTTCCTCACCGACTTCCCGAAGCCGATGATCGCGGAGATGGGCGGCAAGAACCCGACCGTCGTGTCCCGGCACGCGGACGTGGCCGCGGCCGCGCTGGGCGTGGCCCGCTCGGCCTTCGGCCTGTCCGGGCAGAAGTGCTCGGCCTGCTCCCGGGTGTACGTCGAGCGCGCCGTGCACGAGGAGTTCCTGGACGCGCTGACCGAGCGGGCCAAGTCCCTCACCGTCGGCGACCCGACCCGGCGCGACAGCTACCTCGGCCCGGTGATCGACGCCGAGGCCGTGCGGCGGTTCACCGACGCCGTCGAGCACGCCCGCAAGAACGGCCGGGTGGTGACCGGCGGCGAGGCCGCGGACGGCAACGGCTACTACGTCGTCCCGACCGTGGTGACCGACCTGCCGACCGACGACCGGCTGTTCACCGAGGAGCTCTTCGTGCCGCTGGTGGCCGTCGCGCCCGTCGACGACCTGGACGAGGCGATGGCGCTGGCCAACGGCACCCACCTCGGCCTGACCGCGGGCTTCTTCTCCGCCGACGACGGCGAGGTCGAGCGGTTCCTCGACACCGTCGAGGCCGGCGTCGTCTACGTCAACCGACCGGCCGGCGCGACGACCGGCGCCTGGCCCGGCGTCCAGCCGTTCGGTGGCTGGAAGGGCTCCGGCAGCGCCGGCAAGGCCGGTGGCGGCCTCTACTACGTCCAGCAGTATCTCCGCGAGCAGTCCCGAACGGTGGTGACGAAGTGACCTCGACCCAGGCACCGGCATGGTGGGACCCGACCCGCCCGGTCCCGGACGTGCGGACCGAGCTGCCGGGCCCGCGCGCCCGGGAGATCCTCGCCGCCGACGCGGCCGTGACCAGCCCGTCGCTGCCCCGGGCCTATCCGCTGGCGCCGCGGCGCGGCCACGGCGCCGTGCTGGAGGACGCGGACGGCAACCTGTTCCTCGACTTCAACGCCGGCATCGCGGTCAACTCGACCGGCCACGCGCACCCGCGGGTCGTCGCGGCCGTGCAGGAGCAGGCCGCCGACCTGCTGCACTACTCGGCCAGCGACTTCTACCTGCCGATCTACTCGCAGATGTGCGCGGCGCTGACCGAGGTCGCGCCGATGTCCGGGCCGACGCGGGCGTTCCTGACCAACTCCGGCGCCGAGGGCGTCGAGGGCGCGATGAAGCTCTCCCGGTACGCGACGGGCCGGCCGTATCTCATCGGCTTCCACGGCGCGTTCCACGGCCGGACGTACGGCGCGGTCAGCCTGACCGCGTCGAAGTCCAAGTACCACAAGGGTTTCGGGCCGCTGCTGCCCGGGATCTACCACGCGCCGTTCGCGTTCGCCCAGCGTGACCCGGAGACCGGCGCCCGCAGCCACGACCCGGAGCAGACCTTCGACTACCTGGAGAACGTCCTGTTCCGGCACCACGTCTCGCCCGACGAGGTGGCGGCCGTGTTCGTCGAGCCGATCCAGGGCGAGGGCGGCTACATCGTGCCGCCGGCCGAGTGGGTGCAGCGGCTGCGCGAGCTCTGCGACCGTCACGGGATCCTGCTGGTCGCCGACGAGGTGCAGTCCGGGATGGGCCGCACCGGCAAGATGTGGGCGATCGAGCACGCCGGCGTCGAGCCGGACGTGCTGATCACGGCCAAGGGCCTGGCGTCGGGGCTGCCGCTGGGCGGGTTCGTGGCCCGGGCCGAGCTGATGGAGAAGTGGGGCGCGGGCTCGCACGGCTCCACGTACGGCGGCAGCCCGGTGCCGTGCGCGGCCGGGTTGGCCACGCTGGCGACCATCCGCGAGGAGGGGCTGCTGGCGCACGCCACCGAGGTCGGCGACTTCCTGCTCGGCGCGCTGGCCGAGCTGCCGACCCGCTTCCCGGGCGTGGTCACCGACGTGCGCGGGATCGGGCTGATGATCGGCGTCGAGTTCCGCACGGCCGAGCAGGCCGAGGCGGCGCAGCAGGGCTCGTTCGAGAAGGGCCTGCTGGTGCTGGAGTGCGGCGAGACCACGGTCCGGATGTCGCCGCCGCTGGTGGTCAGCCTGGACCAGGCCAAGACCGCGCTGGACATCTTCACCGAGGTGCTGGCCGGCCTGTGAGCCATGTCTTCGCGCGGTCGCCGCGCCCGGACCTGCCGGTCGCGGTCAGCGGGACCGGCGCCGAGATCGTCGACGCCGCCGGCCGTCGTTACCTCGACGGCTCCGGCGGGGCGGTCGTGGTCGGGATCGGGCACGGCGTCACCGAGGTCTCGGACGCGATCGCGGAGCAGTCCCGGCGCATCTCCTACGTCCACGGCACCGCCTTCGCGACCGAGGCCGTCGAGGCGTACGCGGACGAGCTGGCGGCCGTGCTGCCGCTGGACGACGCCCGGGTCTACCCCGTCTCCGGCGGCAGCGAGGCGGTCGAGACCGCGCTGAAGATGGCCCGGGCCTACCACCTGTCCCGGGGCGAGGACCGGCACCTGATCGTGTCCCGGCAGGGCTCCTACCACGGCAACACCCGGGGAGCCCTGGACGCGTCGGGGCGGCGGCCGCTGCGCGCGCCGTACCTGCCCTGGCTGGGGCAGGGACGGCACACGACGACGCCGTACGAGTACCGCTGCCCGTTCCCGGACACCCACCCGGTCGGCTGCGGGGCCCGGCACGCGGCCGAGCTGGACCGGATCCTAGCCGAGACACCGGCGGCGGCGTTCCTCGCCGAGCCGGTGGCGGGCGCGGCGCTCGGCGCCTGCGTGCCGCCGGCGGACTACTGGCCGGCCGTCGCCGACGTGTGCCGGCGGCACGGCGTGCTGCTGATCGCGGACGAGGTGATGACCGGCTTCGGCCGGACCGGGCGCTGGTTCGCCTGCGACCACTGGGACCTGCGGCCGGACATCGTGGTCGGGGCCAAGGGCGCCTCCTCCGGCTACTGGCCGCTCGGCTTCGCGGCCAGCACGGCCGCGGTGCACGAGACGATCAAGGCCGGCGGCTTCACGCACGGCTTCACCAACTCCCACCACCCGGTCGGGGCCGCCGCCGGGCGGGCCGTGCTGAAGATCCTGCGCGAGCAGGACCTGGTCGCGGCGGCGGAGCGGCAGGGCGACCGGCTCGACGCGGCGCTGCGAGCCGAGCTCGGCGATCATGACCACGTCGGCGACATCCGCGGGATCGGCCTGCTGCGGGCGGTGGAGTTCGTGGCCGACCGTTCGAGCAAGGCGCCGTTCCCCCGGGCGGAGAAGGTCACCGAGCGGGTCGTGGCGGCCTGCGCGGACAACGGCGCGCTGGTCTACTCCTCCACCGGCGGCGCGACCGGCACCGACGGCGACCTGATCCTCTTCGGGCCGCCGCTGGTGATCACCGACGACCAGGTCGACGAGCTGGCGCTGCGCTGCACGAAGGCGATCCGCAGCGTCCTGCCCTGACCGGGGCCCCCGCGCCCGGGCCTAGATCCAGCTCGGGAACCAGATCCGGTCGTGCCACTGGTCGTACGTGATGAGCTGGCCGGTCAGGATCGGCCAGAGCCAGGCCGAGTTGACCACGACCAGCGCGACGTAGCCGCAGACCGCGACCAGGCCGATCGTCCGGCGCTGCTCGCCGGCCCGGGCCGATCCGAGCACCGCGCCCAGGATCAGCGTCACCCCGATGACCAGGAACGGCACCAGCGGGGTCATGTAGAACAGGAACATCGTCCGGCCCGGCACCGAGAACCAGGTCACCCAGCCGGCCAGGAACGCCACCAGGACCGTCCAGCCGCGCCAGTCCCGGCGCACCAGCGCGATCCAGCCCGCCCACAGCACCGCCGGCACGAACGCCCACCACAGCGCGGGCGTCCCCACGTCCAGCACGGTCCGGACGCAGGTGGACGCGCCGCAGCCGGTCGGGGACGGGTTGCTCGGGTAGTAGAAGAGCACCGGCCGCCCCGTCACCAGCCAGCCCCAGGGCGAGGACTGGTACGTGTGGGGCGTGGACAGTCCACTGTGGAACTTCCACATCTCCGCGTGGTAGCGCAGCAGCGACCGCAGCGGGCCGGGCAGGAAGGACCCGTAGCCGGGGTTGGTGTCGGCCCAGTGCCGGTCGTAGGAGTTTTCCCCCAGGAACCAGCCCGACCAGGTCAGCAGGTAGGCCACGGTCGGCGCGAGCACGTACGAGCCGACCGCGCCGGGCAGGTCGCGGGCCGCCGTCACGATCCACGGCCGGGGCGTGCCGGCCGCCCGCCGGGCGCCCAGGTCCCAGAG
>DATINN010000459.1:0-7554 GCA_035474175.1 Mycobacteriales bacterium
GGCCGGAAGGCGGGCGCGGTCAGGCGACGACCGGGGTGCCGAGGAGGATGATGCCGGCGGCCCGCATGCGCTCCAGGGCGGCCGTGGTCGTGTCCGGGGCGACGCCCGCGGTGAGGTCGAGCAGGACCGTGGTGGCGAAGCCCTCGCGGGCGGCGTCCAGCGCGGTGGCGAGCACGCAGTGGTCGGTGGCGATGCCCATCACCTCGACGGTGTCCACCCCGGCCGAGCGCAGCCACTCGGCCAGGCCGACCCCGCCGGGCCCGTGCCCCTCGAACCCCGAGTACGCCGCCTGGTATTCGCCCTTGTCGAACACCGCCTCCACCAGCGACCGGTCCAGCGCCGGGTGCAGCTCCACCCCGCCGGTGCCGACCACGCAGTGCGCCGGCCAGGTCGCGACGTAGTCGGGCTGGGCGGCAAAGTGCGACCCCGGGTCGATGTGGTGGTCGCGGGTGGCGACGACGTGGTCGTAGCCGGCCGAGCCCAGGTGCGCGGTGATCGCCGCCGCCACCCCGGCCCCGCCGGCGACGGCCAGCGAGCCGCCCTCGGTGAAGTCGTTCTGCACGTCCACCACGATCGCGGCGGTGCTCATCTGCTCGCCTCCCGGCTCGTTCCGCTCCTCGGGCGCGAATCCGGGCGGACCACACCGCGGGCGGCCCGGCGATGCTCGCTCCCCGGTCGGCTCGCGGGCTCACCCGGATCCCTCCAGCAGCACGGTCGGCAGGGCCGGCTCGCCCTGGGACAGCTTCAGACCCTCCCACGGTACGGTCCGCAGCGCCGCGGCCAGCCGGGCCCGCGCGGCCGGCAGGTCGGTGGCGTCGCCCTCGACCCGCTTGCCCCCGCGTACCAGCGGCACCTGCAGGGCCCGGTCGTGCGGGCCGAGCTCGATCGAGCCCCGGCTGACCAGCACCTCCTCGGTGGCGGTGCCGGTCGGGCGGTGCCGGCGCAGCGCGGTCTTGCGGCCGCCCTGGGTCGCCTTGTGCTCGGACCGCTTGGCCACCGGCCGGCCGTCGACCTCGACCAGCTTGTAGACCATGCCGGCGGTCGGGGCGCCGGAGCCGGTGACGACCGAGGTGCCCACCCCGTACACGTCCACGGGGGCGCCGGACAGGCCGGCGATGGCGAACTCGTCCAGGTCGCCGGACAGCACGATCCTGGTCCCGGTGGCGCCGAGCGAGTCGAGCAGCTCGCGCGACTCCCGGGCCAGCACGGACAGGTCGCCGGAGTCGATCCGGACCGCGCCCAGCGACGGCCCGGCGACCTCGATCGCGGTCCGGATGCCCTGCGCGATGTCGTACGTGTCGACGAGCAGCGTGGTGCCGACGCCGAGCGCGTCGACCTGGGCCCGGAACGCGTCGGCCTCGGTGTCGTGCAGCAGCGTGAACGCGTGCGCGGCGGTCCCGCTGGTCGGCACCCCGTAGCGGCGGCCGGCCTCGAGGTTGGAGGTGAAGGAGAAGCCGGCCAGGTAGGCGGCCCGGGCCGCGGCCACGGCGGCCTCCTCGTGGGTGCGCCGGGAGCCCATCTCGATCAGCGGCCGGTCACCGGCCGCGGACACCATCCGGGCCGCGGCGGCGGCGATGGCGCAGTCGTGGTTGAGGATCGACAGCGCCAGCGTCTCCAGCAGCACGCCCTCGCCGAAGGTCCCGGTCACGGTCAGCACGGGCGAGTTGGGGAACCACAGCTCGCCCTCGGGGTAGCCGTCGACGTCCCCGGTGAACCGCCAGTCGGCCAGCCGGTCCAGCGTGGGCCGGTCCAGCCCGGACTCGGCCAGCACGGCCAGCTCGTCCGGCCCGAACCGGAAGGACTCCAGCGCGTCGAGCAGCCGCCCGGTCCCGGCCACCACGCCGTACCGCCGGCCGTTGGGCAGTCGCCGGGCGAACGTCTCGAAGACGCAGGACCGGGTCCACGAGCTGTCCCGCAGGGCCGAGGCCAGCATGGTCAGCTCGTAGCGGTCCGTGAGCAGCGCGGTCGACGGCACGGGGCGAGCCTAGTCTGGGACCCGGGGCCGCCCTCGTGCCACCATGGGCGGGTGAGCGGCATGATGGCCACCGGCGCCGGCACCGGGACCGCGACCGACACCCAGCAGGACACCGAGCAGGACACGGACGTCCAGGCGGCGGTGCCGTGGGTGACGCTGGTCTGGAACGACCCGATCAACCTGATGTCGTACGTCACGCACGTCTTCCAGAAGCTGTTCGGCTACGACCGGGAGAAGGCGACCAAGCTCATGCTCGACGTCCACGAGCGCGGTCGCGCGGTGGTCAGCTCCGGCTCCCGCGAGCAGATGGAGCACGACGTGGCCCGCCTGCACGCCTACGGCCTGTGGGCCACCCTGCAGCAGCAGTGACCGGCGTCAGGCGCACCCGGCGCGGGGTGGTGGTGACCTTCGACGAGGTCGAGGCGTCGCTGCTGCGGCACCTGGTCGGCGAGGTCCGCGAGCTGCTGGTCGACGGCGAGGAGCTGCCCGGCCCGGCCGCGGCGGCCGGCGGCCTGCCCACCGACGCCGAGCTGGAGGCGATGACCGGCATGGGGTCGCCGGTCGACGCGGACGCCCCCGGCGACCCGGCGCTGGCCCGGCTGCTGCCCGACGCCTACCGGGACGACCCGGGCGCGGCCGGGGAGTTCCGCCGGCTGACCGAGGGCTCGCTGCGCCGGGACAAGGTGTCGGCGGCCGACCGGCTGCTGGCCACGCTGCCCGGGGAGGGCTCGGGCGAGGTCCGGCTCGACCCGGAGCTGACCGAGACCTGGCTGTCCACGATCAACGACGTCCGGCTCGCGCTCGGCACCCGGCTCGAGGTGAGCGAGGAGATGCCGGAGCCCGACCCGGAGGATCCGGACGCCCCGGCGTACGTGGTGTACCTGTGGCTGACCGAGCTGCAGGGCGTCCTGGTCGAGGTCGCGGACGGCTGAGCGGGACCGGGAGCTGAGCGGGACCGGGAGCTGAGCGGCCGACCGGGACTCAGACGACCGACTGGCGGTGCGGGTCCCAGTATTCGAGGCCGGCCTCCTCGAAGCGCTGCTCCAGGGCCTCGAGCCCGCGCTCGGCCGCGTACGCCCGTTCCTTGGCGGTGATCGGGATGACCCAGCGGAAGTGCACCGTGCGGCCCGGCAGCGGCAGCGTCCACAGCTCGTCGGCCAGCAGGTAGGGGTTGCTGACCAGCAGGTGGCCGCAGGTGGAGCCGGGCAGCCACGGCTCGCCTACGGACACGGTGTCGCCGACGGACAGCTCCTGCACGCCGTGGAAGTAGACGACCATGGCCAGCAGCTCGACCGCGCGCAGCGTCTTGAACGGCGTGACCAGCACGAACTCCGACCCCTGCGGACCCGTGGGGGCACCCTCGGCCGGCAGCGACGCGCCGCTGGAGACGTGCAGCCAGAGCCCGCCCCGGGTCTCCGGGTCGACCCGCAGGACGCGGACGTGCGGCGCCGACATGGCGTCGGTGCGCCAGCCCTGCACGACCACCCGCTGGCCCGGGAACCCGTGCCGCAGGTGGCCCTCGATCGCGCTCTGCGCGTCCACGTCGGTCACGGGCCCCACCACCCCCGACACGCTACCGAACGTGGCGGGGGCCGGCGGTAACCTGGGCGGGTGCTGACCCTCGACCCCGCGGTGCGCGACGCGATCGTCGCCCACGCCCGCCGGGACCACCCCGACGAGGCCTGCGGCATCGTGGCCGGCCCGGCCGGCTCCGGCCGGGCCGAGCGGGTGGTCGAGATGACCAACGCGGCCCGGTCGATGACGCAGTACGAGTTCGAGCCGGCCGAGCAGCTGCGGGTCTACCGGGAGATGGACGACCGCGACGAGGAGGCGGTCGTGGTCTACCACTCGCACACCGCCACCGAGGCCTACCCGTCCCGCACCGACGTGCGGTTCGCCAGCCAGCCCGACGCGCACTACGTGCTGGTCTCGACCCGGGAGCCGGAGCGGACCGAGCTCCGGTCGTACCGGATCGTCGACGGCGTGGTGACCGAGGAAGAAGTCCGGATCGCGGCGCGGGAAGCCTTGTAGGTCCGGCGCGGTTCGAGTCGTGGACAACCCACAGCACCCAGGAGTCTTCAGCATGGCCATCGAGGTCCGGATCCCGACGATCCTCCGGCAGTACACCGGCGGCGAGAAGCAGGTGAGCGCGGACGGCTCCTCCCTGGGCTCGCTCGTCGACGACCTGGACACGAAGTTCCCCGGGCTCAAGGCCCGGCTGGTGACCGAGCAGGGCTCGCTGCACCGCTTCGTCAACGTCTACGTCAACGACGAGGACGTGCGCTTCACCGGCGCCCTGGACACCGGGCTGTCCGACGGCGACGAGGTCACGATCCTGCCCGCCGTGGCGGGCGGCTGACGGTGCGTTACGGGTCGCTGGTCGAGGCGGTCGGCGACACCCCGATGGTGGGGCTGCCCACCCTGTCGCCGTCCGCGGACGTGCGGCTGTGGGCGAAGCTGGAGGACCGCAACCCGACCGGCTCGCTGAAGGACCGGGCGGCGCTGGCCATGGTGGCCGCGGCCGAGCGGGACGGGCTGCTCCGCCCGGGCTCGACCATCCTGGAGCCGACCAGCGGCAACACCGGCATCTCGCTGGCCATGGTGGCCCGGCTGCGCGGCTACGACCTGATCTGCGTGATGCCGGAGAACACCTCGGTGGAGCGCAAGATCCTGCTGGAGATGTACGGCGCGCGGATCATCTCCTCGCCCGCCGCCGGCGGCTCCAACCAGGCCGTCGCGGTGGCCAAGGAGCTGGCGGCCGAGCACCCGGACTGGGTGATGCTCTACCAGTACGGCAACCCGGCCAACGCGCAGGCGCACTACGAGACCACCGGCCCGGAGATCCTGCGCGACCTGCCGACGGTGACGCACTTCGTCGCCGGCCTCGGCACCACCGGCACCCTGATGGGCGCCGGACGCTACCTGCGCGAGCAGGTGCCGGGGATCCAGGTCGTCGCGGCCGAGCCGCGCTACGGCGAGCTCGTGTACGGGCTGCGCAACGTGGACGAGGGCTTCGTCCCGGAGCTGTACGACCCGGCCGTGCTCACCTCGCGTTACTCCGTCGGCGCCCGGGACGCGGTCCGCCGGACCCGGGAGCTGGTCCAGACCGAGGGCATCTTCGCCGGCATCTCCACCGGCGCCATCCTGCACGCGGCGCTCGGCGTGGCCGAGAAGGCGGCCGGCGCCGGGCAGCGGGCCGACGTGGTCTTCCTGGTCTGCGACGGCGGCTGGAAATACCTGTCCACCGGGGCGTACGGCGGGACGCTGGAGGACGCCGAGGCCGCCCTCGAAGGCCAGCTCTGGGCCTGATGTCAGCCCTGCGGCGAGCCCGGCAGCGGATGTCACGCGGTCGGATGACGGCGGTTCGGCGGACGGGTGAAGCCTTCGCGTGGGCCCCGCCGGACTGCTCCTCGCAGCGGTTAGTGTGCTGATCCTCATGGCCGACATCAACGACCGCCTGGAGCGGCTGCACAAGCGGGACGAGCTGACCCGCCGGGTCCTGCAGCAGCGCGCGCTGCCGGACTCGGTGGCCGAGCTGGGCGAGGACTTCGTCGAGGTGATCGAGGCCGTCGTGAACGTGATCCGGCGGCAGCCGGGCGCGTCGGTGATGGTCGCGCCCGGCGACGGTCGGCGCGGGTCCGCGGTGGTGCGGATCAGCGAGGCCGCCGGGGACGTGGAGATCCAGGTCGTCTCGACCGGCGGGTGAAGCTAGTTGACCGGGGTCGCGCAGGCCCGGTCGGCGGTGGCGGTGCAGGCGAAGCCGGGGTGGGTGACCGGGTCGCCGCGCGCCGCGCCGGCGTCGTCGAGCGCGGTGACGTCCAGGACGGTCATGGTGCCGGGCAGGACGTCGCCGAAGAAGCGGGCGTCGCGGTCGGTCGGCGTGCTGCGGACGGGCAGGGTCACCGGCGCCGCGGCCTGCAGCCGGACCCGGACCGCCGCGGTGCCGGCCGGCGCCACCCCGGTGATCCGGGTGACCTGGTGGCCCTTGTCGGCGATCGGGTCGGCGGCCCAGGTGACCGCGGCGCCCGCCGTCCAGTCGTCGAAGCAGGTCGTGCGGGCCCAGGACACGTCGTCGTCGGAGTAGAGACAGCGGCGGGCGCCCGGCGCCAGCGTCGTGCTGCCGATCGCCCAGTCGGCGCCGTCGACCACCCCGGCCGTGACCGGGTAGACCGGCGGCATCGGGCCGGCGGCGGCGGAGGGGTCGTAGGGCGCGGCGGTCCGGACGCCACCACCGGAGCCGGACAGCAGCAGGGCCGGCACCGCCAGCGCCAGCACCGCGGCCAGCCCGGTGCCGCCGACGGCGAGCAGGGTGCGCTGCCGGATCCGGCGCCGGCGCACGCTGGCGAACACCCGCGGCAGCGGGTCGACCGGCCCGGTGTAGTCGGGGATGAGGTCGCGCAGCGCGTCCCGGAAGGCGTCGTCGCTCATCGTCGCGCCTCCTCAGACCCGGTCCGGTCGGGGTGGCCGCCGGCCCGCAGCCGGGCCAGCCCCCGGAACGCGTGGGTCTTCACCGAGCCCGCGCTGATCCCGAGGATCTCGGCGACCTGCCGCTCGCTCAGGTCTTCCGCGTAACGCAGGACCACGACCGCCCGCTGCAGGACCGAGAGCTCGGCCAGCCCGCGGCGGAGCCAGTCGCGCTGGTCGACCGCGTCCGCCTCCAGCGCCCCGCGCGGGGCCGGGACCTCGGGCAGGTCCCAGCGCGGCTCCTCGCCCTTCCAGCGTCGCCGCGAGGCTGAGATCGCGCCGTTGACGATCGTCTGCCGCACGTACGCCTCCGGGGCGCCGTCGCGGACCTGCGGCCACTTGGTCCAGAGCTTGGCCAGCGACTCCTGCACCAGGTCCTCGGCCCGGCCCACGTCCAGGGTCAGCGAGTAGGCCAGCCGCACCAGGCGGCCCCAGCGGGCGCGGGCGAAGTCGGCGAAGCCGTCCTCGGCCACCCGGTCGGGCACCCACGGCTCCCTCCTCGCGCTCGCCCCGTAGTCGTCCCGCTAGGGAAACGCGAAGGAGGGTGCCGCGGGTTGACGGCTCAGTTGAACGTGAGCGAGCTGGCCTGGTCGTTGGCGGCGGACCCTACATTGCTCAGGGTCCTGATCGGCAGCGTCAGCGCGCCGCCGCCGAAGTTGGTGTTGCGGAACAGCTGCTGCACGCAGTTGGAGAAGCTGGTGAAGCTGGTGATCCGGTCGTTCCAGCCGGACGGCATGCTGGCGAAGCGGTAGTCCACGTCGCCGCTGTTGTCGCAGCCGGCACCGGCCCCGGTCAGGGTCAGGCTCGACCCCCGCAGGTTGGCGTCGGCGTACTCGACGCCGAGCAGCGCGGTGGCGGCGGCGGTGACCGCTGTGCCGGTGGTGGTCGCGGCGGCGGTGTCGGCGGCGGTGTTGCCGGCGGCCGTGTTGGCGGCGGTGACCTTGGCGGCGAAGGCCTTGTCGCCGGCGGCGGCGGCCGCGGTCGCCGGGGCGTCGGGAATCCGGCCACCGGTCGCGTACGCGATCGCGGCCCGGAAGCCGGCGAAGCAGTGCAGCCGCGCGCCCGCACCGGCGGCGAGCACGCAGTCCGGGCCGGGGGTGGCCGGCTGTTTCACC
>DATINN010000460.1:0-3645 GCA_035474175.1 Mycobacteriales bacterium
GCGGGGCCCCCGGCCGTCAGCGCCGCCTCGACGAGGTCGGCGTCGGCGCGGACGGCGTCCAGCCGGGCCAGGCACTGCGGGCAGTCGGCGACGTGCCGGCGGTCGAGGTCGGCCACCCCGGCCGGCTCGTCGAGCAGGCGGCGCAGCACGCCGTCAGTCGGATGACGCATGGGGCAACTCCTTACGCAGGGCGGACTCGGCGCGTCGCAGGGTGGTGCCGACGCTGCCGGGAGAGAGGTCGAGGGCCGCGGCCACGTCGGCGTAGCTCAGGCCGCTGTGCCGCAGCACCACGGCCACGGCCTGCTTGCGGGGCAGCCGGGCCAGCGCCGCGCGGACGCGCCGGCGGTCCTCGTTGGTCACCACGACCTCGGCCACGTCGGAGACGGTGGTGTCGGCGGCCGCGGCGGCGGTCTCCTCCCGCGACGCCCGGCGGCGTCCCGATCGGAGCAGGTTGAGCGCGGTGTGGGCGGCGGCGACGCAGAGCCAGCCCCGGGCCTCCGCGGCCGGCACCGCGGAGCGGCCGAAGGAGAGGAAGACCTCCTGGGCCACGTCCTCGGCCTGGTCCCGGGAGCCCAGCACGCGGGCGGCCACGCCGACGACGCGCTGGTAGTCGCGCCGGAAGACGTCCTCCAGGTCCCCCCGTACGGCACCGGGCACCGCGCCGCGCTCCTTCCGCTCGGTGCCGGCCGCCACCGCCGCGGCCGCCGCCCCGTCAGGAACGGCCGCCGCCCCGTCAGCAGCGGCCGCCCCGTCAGCAGCCGCGCCGCCGGCAGCGGCGCCCGCCGGCCGGGATCCGGTGAGGTGCATGTCCCTGGAGCACCACGGCCCCCGGAAACGTGACACCGCGGTGCCGGGGCCGGTCAGGCGTTGGCGGCGGCCCGGGCGGTCGCGGGCTCGCAGAGGGCCCGGGCGGCGTCGCCGACCACGTCGAAGTCGGCGACCGGCGACGGCATCCCGAGCAGGTAGCCCTGGACCGAGTCGCAGCCGAGCGCGGCCAGCGCGGTGAGCTGGTCGGTCCGCTCGACCCCCTCGGCCGTCACGGTCAGGCCGAGCGCGTGCGCGGTCTCCACCACCAGCCGGACCATCGCCGCGTCGGCCCCGTTGACGTCCAGCCCGCCGACGAACGAGCGGTCCACCTTGACGTCGTCCACGGCCAGGTCGCGCAGCAGCCGCAGCGAGGAGTAGCCGGTGCCGAAGTCGTCCAGCGACAGCCCCACCCCGAGGTCGCGCAGCTCGGCCAGCCGCTGCCGGGTCACCGGGAAGTCGGTCACGGCCGCGGTCTCGGTCAGCTCCAGCCGCAGCATCTCCGGCGCCACGTCGTGCCGGGCCAGCGCCGCCCGCACCTCGCCGACCAGGTCGGAGCCGACGATCTGCTGCGGCGAGAGGTTGACGCTGACCGGCACCTTCAGCCCGCGGGCCTGCCAGCGGCCGGCCTGCCAGGCCGCCGCGTCCAGCACCATCAGCCCGATCGGCACGATCAGCCCGACGGTCTCCGCGTACGGGATGAACTCGTCCGGCGGCACCATCCGCCCGGTCTCGTCCTGCCAGCGGACCAGCGCCTCCGCCCCGACCAGGGCGCCGTCGCGGAGCCGGTGGATCGGCTGGAAGTGCAGCGAGAACGCGTCCGCGGCCAGCGCCTCGCGCAGCCGCAGGGTCATCGAGAGCCGGTCCACGGGCCGGTCGGCGTTGGGGTCGTAGAGCTCGGCCCGGCCCCGGCCGGACATCTTCGCCCTGGTCATCGCGCTGTCCGCGCGGCGAAGCACGTGCTCGGCGCTGATCCCGCCGCCGTCGACCACGCACACGCCCACGCTGGCCTGCATCTGCAGCTCGTGCTCGCCCAGCCGGACGCCCTCGGCCAGCAGGTCGAGCACCCGGCGGGCGCAGTCGGCCGCGCCGCCGATCGGGTCGTCGGCCGGCAGCCCGCCCAGCACGACCGCGAACTCGTCGCCGACCAGCCGCCCGACCGCGTCCTCGGGGCCGATCGCCGCGGCCAGCCGCCGGGCCGCCTCGGTGATCAGCGCGTCGCCCAGCTCGTACCCGAGGCTGTCGTTGATGTCCTTGAGCTGACCCAGCTCGACCTGCAGCAGCCCGATCGGGTGGGCCGGGGAGGCGGCGGCGAGCCGCCGGTCGACCTCGTCCAGCACCCAGCGCCGGGTCGGCAGCCCGGTCAGCGGGTCGAACAGGGTCGAGTGCGCGAGCGCGGCGGCCAGCGAGGCGAAGACGTCCCGGGCCGAGTACGTCACCGTGCCGCCGTCCGGCCCGACCACGGTGAGCGCGCTGGCCGCGGCGTGCGGCCCCGACAGCAGCGCGCTGACCGCCTCGGCCAGGGCCAGGTCGGCCGGCAGGGTGGGCGGCTCGACGACCGCCGGGTCGACCGGCGGCAGCGCCCCGACCAGGTCACCCAGGCTGCGCAGGGTGCGGCCGGAGGCGTCGTGGAGGACGGCGGCGCGCAGCGCCACCTCCAGCATCCGCTCCCGCACCCGCCCGGTCCCCCTCCGTTAGCTCTGAGGCAGCATCCGCGCACTTCCTGCACGGGGCAACTCATCCGGTCAAAATTCACCCCTCGCGAACACTTACCTCCGGGGTACGGGATTCGCGGCGGGGTCCGGCGCGTTGCACACTGGGTCGCTGCAGAATCGCCATCCCGCTTGGAGTCCCGTGACCGACGGTCCCCTCATCGTCCAGTCCGACAAGACGTTGCTGCTGGAGGTCGACCACCCCGACGCGCCCGAGGCCCGGGCCGCGATCGCCCCGTTCGCGGAGCTGGAGCGCTCGCCCGAGCACGTGCACACCTACCGGCTGACCCCGCTCGGCCTGTGGAACGCGCGCGCCGCCGGGCACGACGCCGAGCAGGTCGTGGACGCGCTGGTCCGGTTCTCCCGCTACGCCGTGCCGCACGCGCTGCTGGTCGACGTCGCCGACACCATGGACCGCTACGGCCGGCTCCAGCTGGTCAAGCACCCCACCCACGGCCTGGCCCTGGTCAGCCTGGACCGCGCGGTGCTGGAGGAGGTCGTCCGGCAGAAGAAGATCGCCCCGATGCTCGGCGCCCGGGTCGACGACGACACCGTGGTCGTGCACCCGAGCGAGCGCGGCCGGCTCAAGCAGGCCCTGCTCAAGATCGGCTGGCCGGCCGAGGACCTGGCCGGCTACGTCGACGGCGAGGCCCACCAGATCGACCTGGACCAGAGCGACTGGGAGCTGCGCAGCTACCAGCAGGAGGCGGTGGACAACTTCTGGGCCGGCGGCTCCGGGGTGGTCGTGCTGCCCTGCGGCGCCGGCAAGACGCTGGTCGGCGCGGCCGCGATGGCGCAGGCGTCGGCGACCACGCTGATCCTGGTCACCAACACGGTCGCCGGCCGGCAGTGGAAGCGCGAGCTGCTCGCCCGCACGTCGCTGACCGAGGAGGAGATCGGGGAGTACTCCGGGGAGCGCAAGGAGATCCGCCCGGTCACCATCGCCACGTACCAGGTCATGACGACGCGGCGGAAGGGCGAATACCGGCACCTGGAGCTGTTCGACAGCCGGGACTGGGGCCTGATCGTGTACGACGAGGTCCACCTGCTGCCGGCCCCGATCTTCCGGCTCACCGCCGACCTGCAGTCCCGCCGCCGGCTGGGGCTGACCGCGACGCTGGTGCGCGAG
>DATINN010000461.1:0-2297 GCA_035474175.1 Mycobacteriales bacterium
CTCGGCGTACAACGACAAGCTGCCGGCGGGCTCGCCGGACAGCGCGTTCAAGCCGATCCCCACCCCCGACGCGCAGAACGAGGCGGCCGTGCTGGCCGCCCAGCAGACCAACGTGGACAACGCGCTCACGGCGTACCGGACGGCGGACGCGGCCCTGGGTGACGTCGGGCGGGCCGCGCAGGCCCGGGTCGACGCGGCCCGGACCCAGGTCGACGGGCTGACCTCGCTGCGCCAGGCCCTGACCCGGCGGCTGCTGACCGACGGCGCGATCAACGGCCAGTACAACGCCATGATCCAGGCGCTGCTGCAGATCAACCGCGAGATCGGCCAGGGCACCGGCAACGCCGGCCTGAACGCGCAGGTCGCCGGTGTGAGCGCGCTGGGCGACCTGAAGGAGACGCTGTCCCAGGAGCGGTCCCTGCTCTACGGGGTCGCCTCCGCCCAGGGCGGCAGCCGGTTCCAGTTCACCCAGCAGCAGGACTTCGCCTCGGCCGTGGCCCAGCGCACGGCCGCGCTGCAGCGCTTCCGTACCCAGGCCACCCCGCAGCAGCTGACCCAGTACGACACGCTGGTCAACGGCCAGGCCGTGCTCGCGGTCAAGCGGCTGGAGCAGACCGTCACCCGGCAGTCGGCCGGCACGACCAACCTGTCGCTGGACGCCCAGCAGTGGTTCTCCGCCGCCACGACCTACCTGCAGGCCATGCGCGTGGTCGAGGCCAGCCTGCTGGACCAGACCGTCGGCACCACCCGCGACCTGCGTTCGGACGCCCAGCGGCAGGCCATCACGACCGGTGTCGTCATCGCCGCCATCCTCGTGATCGCGTTCCTGACCTCGGTGCTCATCGCCCGCTCGATGAGCGGCTCGCTGCGGCGGCTGCAGGCCGGCGCCCGCGACGTGGCCGAGGTCCGGCTGCCGGAGGCGATCGCCCGGTTGCAGCGACCGGACGCGACCGCGGTCCCCGACAAGGTCGAACCCATCGGGATCGACTCCCGGGACGAGATCGGTGACGTCGCCAAGACCTTCGACCAGCTCCACCAGCGCGCGGTCGACCTCGCGTCCGAGCAGGCCGGCCTGCGCCGCAACGTCAACGACATGTTCGTCAACCTCTCCCGCCGGTCGCAGGGCCTGGTCGAGCGCCAGCTCAAGCTGATCGACGAGCTGGAGACCGGCGAGCAGGACCCGGACCAGCTGGCCAACCTGTTCAAGCTCGACCACCTCGCCACCCGCATGCGCCGCAACTCGGAAAACCTGCTGGTCCTCGCCGGTGAGGACGCGGGCCGCCGGTGGGGTCGCCCGATCCCGCTGGTCGACGTGCTGCGCGCGGCCACCTCCGAGGTCGAGCAGTACCACCGCATCCAGCTGACCGGCGTGCCGGACGTCGAGGTGATGGGCCACGGGGTCAACCACCTGGTCCACCTCGTCGCCGAGCTGCTGGAAAATGCGACGGTCTTCTCCTCGCCCGAGTCGAAGGTGCTGGTGCACAGCCAGCGGCTGTCCGACGGCGGCGCGATGGTCGAGATCGAGGACCGCGGCATCGGCATGAGCGCGCACGAGATCTCCGACTCCAACGAGCGGCTGGCCAACCCGCCGGAGTTCGACGTGTCGGTGTCCCGGATGATGGGCCTGTTCGTGGTCGGCCGGCTGGCCACCCGGCACGGCATCACCGTCCGGCTGCGCCAGTCCGAGACCGGCGGCGTGAGCGCCTTCGTCCGGATCCCGATCGACGTGCTGGCCAACCGGTTCGACCCGCGGGCGGACGAGTCGGCCGGCGGCCCGCCGCCGCTGACCGGCGGCCCGATGGACAGTCGGCCCGGCCGCGCCGGCATGCCGCCGCTGCTGCCGACCGGCGGCCCCGGACCGTTCGGTTCCGCCGGCCCGGTCCCGCCCGGACCGCGGCCGCTCGGTCCCGGCCCGGCCGCCGACCTGCCCCGGCGGGCCCTCGGCCGTCCCGGTGCGCCGGGTGGGCCGGCCGATCGCGCGCCCGCTCCCGGCTCCTCGCCGCTGCCGCGACGCACCCCGGCCTCGGCCGGCGGGAGCGACGGGGCCAGCGCCGGCGGTGCCGACGGCACGCCCGGCATCGACTTCCCGGCCAACGGCGCCCCGGTCAACGGCATCCCGATGGGCCGCCCGATGCTGCCGCCGACCGGCGGTCCCAACGGCAACGGGCAGCACGGCAACGGGCTGCTGCCGGGCAACGGCGCCGGTCCGGCGGGTCCGGTCATGCCGGCCGGGCCGGAGCAGCCGCCGGCGCGGCCGCCGCTGCCGGCCCGGGGCAACCAGGACACCGGCCCCGGGC
>DATINN010000462.1:0-2813 GCA_035474175.1 Mycobacteriales bacterium
TCCGGCCGCGCGACCGTCACCACCCCGCGCGGGGTCAGCAGCGACCCGTCGGCGAACCCGGCCGGCGGCGCGGCCAGGAACCGGCGGCTGGCCGCGGTCAGCGCGCGCACCGGCGGCGAGCCGAAGTATTCGGAGAACAGGGCCGCGGACCGCCCGGTGGAGTGCCGGCCGGGCGCGTCCTCCATCTCCAGCACGGTGACCCGGGCGCCCGCGGCCGCGAGGAAGTGGGCGGCGGTCGCGCCGGCGATGCCCGCGCCGAGCACCAGCACGTCGCTGTCCAACGCACCCCTTCCGGCGGCACGGCGAGGTGGCGCCGGTCAGCCGGCACCGCCGATGTCCGGACTGTAGGTGCTCGCGGGCCGTCCCGCGTTCCCCCGGTCGAGGGCGGTTCGGAGCGTGACGACGACCGGCGGCGGGCCCGGCCCCGCCCTCGGGCCACCGTCTCCGGGTCGGCGCGGCCGGCTCGAAGGGTCTGGCGACCGTCTCCGGGTCGGCGCCGGCTCGCAGGGTCAGGCCACGGTCTCCAGGTCGGCGCGGCCGGGCTCGAAGCGGTAGCCGACGTTGCGGACCGTGGTGATCCGGTCGGCGTGCCGGCCCAGCTTCATCCGCAGCCGCCGCACGTGCACGTCGACCGTACGGGCGCCGACCGCGGCGCCCTCCCAGACCGAGCTGACCAGCTGGCGGCGGCTGAAGACGCGGCCCGGGTTCTCGGTCAGGAACGCCAGCAGCTCGAACTCGCGGAAGCTCAGCCCGAGCACGCGGCCGTCGACGCGGGCCTGGTAGGCGTGCCGGTCGACCTCGATGGCGGCCCCCGGGCCGGCCGCCTCGCCGCCGTCGAGGGCGCCGCCGGGGGCGCCGTCGGAGGCGGCGCCGGGATCCGTGTCGGTGTCCAGCACGATCGGCGCCGCCGCGGCCGCGCCGGCGCTCACCGCGACGGCCGCGGTGACGTTCGTGCCCGGGCGCTCCTCCAGGAGCAGCCGGCGGGCCTCGTCGGCCAGCCGGGTGGCCAGCGCGGTCAGCTCGGCCGTGCCGGCACCGTCCAGGCTCTCCTGCACGACGATGGCGGCGACTGCATATCGGTCACCCTGCGTGGTCATCACGCGACGCAGCTGGGCTGGGGAACTCACGTAGGTACTCCAAGACTTGGTTGCCGGTTCTGCTGCCGGCTTCGGGGTGGCGGTCGGTCCGGTCGCTAACGGACGGACGTACATACCGCGGAGGCATGCCGGCGCAGGTCGAGGAAGACCCGGGACACCAGTTGGCCGCTCACGGGATCAACGGTCGCAGCCGCCGCGGGCGGACGTCAACTCCGTTCGGTGCGGCCCGGGTCACCGCCGCCAGAACGTCGCCGTCCGTACGACCGCTGTCGGCACCCGCTGCCACCACGGCCGGGGCTCCGGCCAGACCTTCACCGCCGTCGCGGCCAGGCCGGCCGCCACCGCGTCCTCGGCCAGGGCCCAGGGCAGGTCCGGGGTGTGCGTCCGGGCCGGGAGGGCCTTGCGGTACGCGGCTCCCGCGTACGACCCCGCGGCGGCGCCGGCGACGCCGAGCGCGCTCGCGACGGCGACCGTGCGCCGGTCCCGGCTGCCGACGGACAGGGCGCCCACGGCCGCCCCGGTGGCCAGCCGGGACCCGAGCACCAGCGGCTTGAGCCGGCTCGGGGTGCTCGGCAGCTTGTCGCCGACCAGCTCGCCCGCGGCGGCCAGCCCGGCCACCGCCCGTCCCGAGGTCGAGCGCAGCAGCCGCAGGGCGCGGGTGTCGCCGGTCGAGGCCGGCTCGGACCAGGCCAGCACGGCCACCCCGAGCTGGCTGCGCAGGCCGGTGACGAAACCGAGCAGCAGCGGGCGGGCCACCGCGCCCGGGTCGGGAACAGGCGTCATGATCCGATCCTGCCCGGCGGACGACCGGATCACTCGCTCGACACGACGGCGATCGCGAAGCCGTCGTACCCCTTGCTGCCGACCGTCTGCAGGGCCGTCGCGTCCAGCCGGGGCTCGGCCGCGAGCAGGTCGTAGGTGGCCCGGGTGCCGGCCACGTCGGCGCCGGTGTCGGCCGGGTCGACGACCCGGCCGTCGCGGACCACGTTGTCCACCACGATCACCCCGCCGGGCCGGGTCAGCCGCAGCGCCTCCCGGACGTAGCCCGGGTTGTTCTTCTTGTCCGCGTCGATGAAGACGAGGTCGTACGGGCCGGTGAGGGTGGGCAGGGTGTCCAGCGCCGGCCCGACCCGGATGTCGACGCGCTCGCCCAGCCCGGCCCGGTCCACGTTCCGGCGGGCGACCGCGGCGTGCTCCGGGTCGACCTCCAGCGACACCAGCCGGCCGTCCGCGGGCAGCGCGCCGGCCAGCCAGATCGTGCTGTAGCCGCCGAGCGTGCCGATCTCCAGCACCGACCGCGCGCCGTGGATCCGGGCCAGCAGCCGCAGGAACTTGCCCTGCGGCGCCGAGACCGCGATCGGCGGCAGGCCGGCCGCGGCGCTGTCGGCCTGCGCGGCGGCCAGGGCGTCGTTCGGGTCGATCAGTCGCTCGGCGATGTAATCGTCGACCTGCTCCCACGTCGTGTCCACCTCATCATCCAACACCCCGAGAATTGGGTGTCATGGCTGGGACGGTGACTGGGTACCGTCCGATTGTGGCCAGCGAGCGCGCCGTCAGCCCCGGGACGCTGACGGTCACGATGCTCGGATTCGCCGTGCTGGCGTTCGGGATCGCGGCCGGCATCGAGGTCGCCGGGCTGGGGCGCGGGCTCACGATCGCGGCGGCGGCCGTGCTCGTGCTGGCTTTCGTCCGGGTCCTGCTGCGGGGGTGGGCCGC
>DATINN010000463.1:0-2106 GCA_035474175.1 Mycobacteriales bacterium
GAGCAGGTGGCGCTTGCGGGCCAGCCCGCCGGCGTAGCCGGTGAGCGCCCCGTTCGCGCCGACCACCCGGTGGCAGCCGACCAGGATCGACAGCGGGTTGCTGCCGACCGCGGCCCCGACCTCCCGGGCCGTGCAGCCGAGCACCCGGGCCAGGTGCCCGTACGTCACGGTCGACCCGTACGGGACGGCGCTCAGCAGCGCCCACACCTGCCGCTGGAACGCGTCCCCGTCGGCGTGCAGGGGCAGCTCGAAGTCCCGCCGCGTCCCGGCGAAGTAGTCCGCCAGCTGCGCCGCGACGTCCTCGAAGCCGTCCTGGACGAGCGGCCCGAACGTGGCCCGGTCGGGGCGGGTCCAGTGGTGCGGGAAGTACACGCCGGTGATGCCGTCGTCGTCGCGCACGACCGTCAGGTCGCCGATCGGCGAGGGCAGGACCGTGTGCCGGGTGGACATCGGGATCTCCTTCGGTTGGTGGTCCGTCACCGAGAAGACGCCGCCGGGCCCCGGAACGTGAGGTCCTACCGGAGCGGGATCTCGCCGCGCTCGTCGGCCGGCCGCGGCCCGAAGATCCGCCGGTCGGACTCGTCGATGGCGAGGTCGTTGATGCTGGCCTCGCGCCGGCGCATCAGCCCGTTGGGCGCGAACTCCCACAGCTCGTTGCCGTAGCTGCGATACCACTGGCCGGCGGCGTCGTGCGACTCGTACTGGAAGCGGACCGCGATCCGGTCGTCGGTGCAGGACCAGAGCGACTTGCGCAGCGCGTAGTCCAGCTCCCGCTCCCACTTCGCGGTCAGGAACGCGACGATCTCGTCCCGGCCGGTGAGGAACTGGTCGCGGTTCCGCCAGACCGAGTCCTCGGTGTAGGCCAGGCTGACCCGGTGCGGGTCGCGGGTGTTCCACGCGTCCTCGGCCGCCTGCACCTTCTTGGCCGCGGTCCCGGCGTCGAACGGCGGGAACGGCGGGCGCCCTTCTTCGGTCACCGTGCTTCTCCTTCAACTGTGCTTGCGCACCGGCGGAACGACCAAGGAACCTCAGGTGAGGTCGATGCCGAAGGTAGCGCGCAGGCCGTCCCGCCCGCCGTCGGGAACCCGCAAGGCCCGGCTGGCCTCGGTGCGGCGGACCCAGTCCAGCTCCAGCAGCCGGTCGAGCAGGCCGCGGCCGAGCCCGCCGGCCAGGTGGTGGCGCTGCTCGCTCCAGTCGACGCAGTAGCGCATCAGCCGCCGGTGCGGCGGGATCCGTACGCCCAGCTCGGCCAGGAAGCCGGCCCCGCTCGGGCTCAGCCGGTAGTCGACCTCGTGCCCGAAGCCGGCCCGGGCGTCGCTCAGCGCCGGATCGTACGAGCCGTCACCGCCGACCAGGTGACCCTTGTCGATCAGCGCGGCCATCAGCGCGACGCCGAGCTTGCCGGCCACGTGGTCGTAGCAGGTGCGGGCCTCGCGCAGGGCCGCGGCCCGGGTGCCCTGCCGCAGCGAGCGGACCGGCGCGGCCGGAGCCAGCCGCTGCAGGGCCTCGATCAGGTCGGCGACCTCGGGGCCGGCCAGCCGGTGGTAGCGGTGCCGGCCCCGGGCCTCGACCGTCAGCAGGCCGGCCTCGGTGAGCTTGCCCAGATGGCTGCTGGCGGTGGCGGCGCTGACCCCGGCCTCGTCCGCCAGTCGGCTCGCGGGCAGGGCCCGGCCGTCGCCCAGCGCGAGCAGGATCCGGCACCGGCCGGGATCGGCGACCAGCGCGCCGACCGCGGCCAGGTCGACGTCGCCCCCGGGGCGGGACCCGGCCCGCGGCTGGAACGTCATGCGACCGACGCTACCGCCACCACCCTTCGGCCGAGCTCGAAGTATGGCGGCGGTGCCGGGTCACTGGGGTGAGCACGGCGGCGAGCCAGGCCGGGTACTCGCGGGTTCAGGTGGGCGACGCCGGGCAGGGCACGGGCATGCGCATGACGTTGGCGGCGAGCGGCCCGGTGCCCGTCCCCGAGGCCTGGGACCGGTACGCCCGGCCCGACCGGTGGCCGGACTGGTCCCCGCAGCTGGCCCGCGTCGAGCCGGCCGGGGCGGTGCTGGCCACCGGCCTGAGCGGTCGGGTCTTTGCCCCGCTCGGGGTGCACGCCGACTA
>DATINN010000464.1:0-3537 GCA_035474175.1 Mycobacteriales bacterium
GTCGGTCAGCGTGGCGCGGATGGTCTCGTCCAGCTGGGTCCGGGTCGGCGCGGTCACCGGGCTGCCCTCTGTTCGCCTCGTCGGTCGCTCCGCTCCTCGGGCGGCCGCGGGGCGAGCCACCGCGCGGGGGCCCTGCGATGCTCACTCCCTCGTCGGCTCACCGGGTCATGATCCCCCGACGGCGGTCGCGAAGCGCACCGAGTCGGCCAGCGCGCCGCGGTAGCCGGCCAGCAGCCCCTCGGCCGTGCGCTGCCAGGAGAACCGCTCCGCGTGCCGCCGCGCCGCCCCGGCCATCTGGGCCCGCAGGGCCGGCGCGCTGACCAGCCGGTCGATCGCGGCGGCGAAGTCGGCCGCGGAGTGCGAGCCGACCAGCAGCCCGGACACCCCGTCCTGGACGGCGGTGGGCAGGCCGCCCACCGCGGCCGCGACGACGGGCGTCCCGCAGGCCTGCGACTCCAGCGCCACCAGCCCGAAGGACTCGCTGTGGCTGGGCACCACGGTCACGTCGGCGGCCCGGTACCAGTCGGCCAGCCGGTCCGCGCGGGCCGGCGGCTCGAACCGGACCAGGTCGGCGATGCCGAGCGAGGCCGCCAGCTTGTGCAGCCCCTCGGGCTGCTCCAGCCCGCTCCCGCTCGGGCCGCCCACCACCGCCACCTGCAGCCGGCCGCGGAGCCCCGGCTGCCGCTCGAGCAGCCGCGGGACGGTCCGCAGCAGCAGGTCGGGCGCCTTGAGCGGCTGGATGCGCCCGACGAACAGCAGCAGCACCGCGTCCGGCGGCACCCCGAGCCGGGTCCGCGCGGCCGAGGCGTCGGCCAGCCGGAACAGCTCCAGGTCGACGCCGGGCGGCACGATCACGACCTGGTCGGTGCGGGCGCCGTAGAGCGTGCGCAGCTGGGCCGCCTCGTCCGCGGTGGACGCGATCAGCCGGTCGGCCTCGGCCGCGACCCGGTCCTCGCCGACCAGCCGGGCCAGCGGCTCCGGGGTGTCGCCCTCGGCCAGCGCGGCGTTCTTGACCTTGGCCAGGGTGTGCGCGGAGTGCACCAGCGGCACGCCCCAGCGGGACCGGGCCACGCGCCCGACCTGCCCGGACAGCCAGTAGTGCGAGTGCACCAGGTCATACCAGCCGGGCTCGTGCCGGGCCTCGACCCGCAGCACCTCGGAGGTGAACGCGCACAGCTGCGCCGGCAGGTCGGCCTTGTCCAGCCCCTCGTACGGGCCGGCGACGACGTGCCGGACCAGCACGCCCGGCGCGACCTCGACCACCGGCGGCAGCGCGCTGGACGTGGCCCGGGTGAACACGTCGACGGCCACGCCCATCTCGGCCAGCCGGCGGGAGACCTCCAGCACGTAGACGTTCATGCCGCCGGCGTCGCCGGTGCCGGGCTGGTCCAGCGGCGAGGTGTGCACGGACAGGGTGGCCACCCGCCGCGGGCGGGAGCGTGAGAACGGAACGACCGTACGGCCCACCGGCACAGCCACCTCCACAGCTCCAGGCACACGGGGTCGGAACACGCCCGAAGAAGGCCAACAGCCAACCGGCCCGAAAACTGCCCGTCACATTCCGAACGAGAGCCTGGTCACGCTCAGAGGTCGAGCCCGACCACGCGCGGCTCGGGCCGCAGCCGGACCCCGAACCGGGCCGCGACCCCGTCCCTGACCTCGGCCGCCAGCGCGACCAGGTCGGCCGCGGTGCCGCCGCCGCGGTGGGTCAGGGCCAGCGTGTGCTTGCCGGAGATCCGCACCGGCCCGCGGCCGTAGCCCTTGGTGAAGCCGGCGTGCTCGATCAGCCAGGCCGCGGACAGCTTGGTGCCCTCCGCCGCCGGCCAGGACGGGTACGGCCCGGCCACCCGGGCCTCGAACTCGGCCAGCTCGGCCGGCGACACGATCGGGTTGGTGAAGAACGAGCCCGCGCTCCAGGTGTCCGGGTCGGCGTCGTCCAGCACCATGCCCTTGCCCCGGCGCAGCTCCAGCACCGCGGCCCGGACGTCGGTCAGCGGGGCCCCGACGTCGCCGGCGCCGACCCTGCGGGCCAGCTCGGCGTAGCGCAGCGGCCCCGACTTGTCGCTCGCCCGCAGCGCGAAGACGACCCGGAGCACCACGTAGCGGTCGGTGTGCTTGAGCAGCGAGTCCCGGTAGCCGAAGCGGAGGTGGTCCGGGTCGAAGCCCAGCACCGCGCCCTCCTGCCGGTCCCAGACGTCGACCCGGGTGATCGTGTCGGCCACCTCCTGGCCGTACGCGCCGACGTTCTGGACCGGGGTGGCGCCGGTCAGGCCGGGGATGCCGGACAGCGCCTCCAGCCCGGCCCAGCCCTCGGCGACCGTGCGGGCGACGAGCCCGTCCCAGGGCTCGCCCGCCTCGACCGTGAGCGTCCGGACGTCACCGGCGGCCTCGACCGCGATGCCGCGGGACCGGATCAGCACCACCCGGCCGGGCCAGCCGTCGTCGGAGACCACCAGGTTGGACCCGCCGCCGAGCAGCAGCAGCGGCTCGCCGGCGGCGTCCGCGTCCCGGACCGCCGCGACCAGCTCCTGCGCGGACGCCGCCTCGACCAGCGAGCGCGCCGGCCCGCCCAGCCGCAGGGTGGTCAAGCCGGCCAGCGGGACCCCGGTACGCACCTGCACCCGGCCACAGTACGGACGCGGCCGGGCCGGGGCGCGTCAGGCTCTTCTCCTAGGATCCGCTGGCGTGAGGAAGGCGCCGCGGCTCGCCGCCGGGCGGGCCCGCGCCCTCGGCCTGCCCACCCGGGGCACCACCGCGCCCAACCGGCTGCGCCGGGTGGACCGCTGGATCACCGGCACCCAGTCCGCCCGGCTGCGGGACGCGGTCGACCCGCTGGTGGTCGACCTCGGCTACGGCGCCAGCCCGGTGACCACGGTCGAGCTGGCCGACCGGCTGGCCGACGTGCGGCGGGACGTGCGGGTGCTCGGCCTGGAGATCGACCCGGAGCGGGTCGCCGCCGCGGCCGGCAGCGCCGACCCGCCGCGGCTGGAGTTCGCCCGCGGCGGCTTCGAGCTGGCCGGCCGCCACCCGGTGCTGGTGCGCGCGCTCAACGTGCTCCGCCAGTACGAGGAGGCGGCCGCGGCCGAGGCCTGGGCCCAGATGTGCGGCCGGCTCGGTCCCGGCGGGCTGCTGGTCGAGGGCACCTGCGACGAGGTCGGCCGCCGCGCCTGCTGGGTCGCGCTGGACGCCGGCGGCCCGCTCACCATCACCCTGGCCGCCCGGGTGGCCGACCTCGACCGCCCCAGCGACCTGGCCGAGCGGCTGCCCAAGGCGCTGATCCACCACAACGTGCCGGGCGAGCCCGTGCACGCGCTGCTGCAGGCGTTCGACCACGCCTGGGCCACCGGCGCGCCGTACGCGGCCTTCGGCCCGCGGCAGCGCTGGGTCGCGGCGGTCGAGCGGCTGGCCGGGGACGGCTGGCCGGTCGTCGGCAGCCGGGCGCGGTGGCGGTTGGGCGAGGTGACGTTCCGCTGGTCCGCTGTGTCCGTTCCGTAAGCGTCAGGACACGATCGGGGGAGTAATGCACTCCGAGCGTGA
>DATINN010000465.1:0-10295 GCA_035474175.1 Mycobacteriales bacterium
GCGCACCCGCGGCCACCTCCCGACCGGGCCGCCCGAGCCGGCTCACGACCTGGCCGGCGGCGGCGCCGACGAGCGGGCCGAGGGCGACCTTCTGGGGCCGGATGCCGAGGGCGCCGGCGAGCGCCCCGGCCGCGGTGCCGACCGCGCGCGGCCCGGCGCGGTGCCCGGCGGCCCAGCCGACCGGCGCGGCCAGCGCCCCGGAGGCGACGATGCGGGACCACAGCGGCGGGATCTGACCCGGCTTCTGCACGGCCCGGGCGGCCTGGTCGACCGCGGCCATGACGACGGCCCCGGCCAGCACCCCGCGCCGCCCGGCCAGCGCCGCCCCGGCCGCCGCACCGATCGCGGCCGCGCTCCCGACCTGCTGCCCGCGCTCGCTCGCCACGGCGCCGACCGTACTCACGGCCCCACCCGGCCAGCACGATGCCGCGGCCAGCGAAAGCCCCGCGGGCCGACCTGGTGACCGCGGGCAGCGAAGAGCCCCGCCGACCGGGTGGTCGACGGGGCTCCTCGGGAGGACTAGGCGCCGGCCTTCAGGCGACCGGCGATCGTGACCACCCGGCTCGTGAGGTGGTCGAGCGCGGCCTCGACCTCGTCGGTCAGCGGCGCGTCGTTGTTGCCGCCGGTCACGTGGGACACCCCGTACGGGTTGCCGTCGGCGAACTTCAGCGGGTCGGTGTAGCCCGGGGGCACCAGGATGCCGCCCCAGTGGTAGATCACGTTGTAGAGGGCCAGCAGCGTCGACTCCTGGCCGCCGTGCGCGGTCATCGACGCGGTGAACCCGGAGTAGGCCTTGTCGGCGAGCAGACCCTGCTGCCACTGCGGCCCGAGCGTGTCGATGAACTGCTTGAGCTGGCTGGCCACGTTGCCGTAGCGGGTCGGCGTGCCGAACAGCACCGCGTCGGCCCAGACGATGTCGTCCGGGGTCGCCTTCGGCTCGTTCTTCGTCCGGTCGAAGTGCTGGCTCCAGGCCGCGTTGGAGGCGATGGCCTCGTCCGGCGCGAGCTCGGCCACCTGCCGCAGCCGCACCTCGGCGCCGGCCTTCTCACCCGCGGCGGCGATCCGCTGGGCCATGCCGTGCAGCGTGCCGGTCGACGAGTAGTAGATGACGGCCAGCTTCACGTCAGCCATGTGTCTCCAGTCCTCGGAAATAGTTGCGCCCGCAACAATACACGCCACCGGGGCACCCTCCGCGATGAAGGATGCCCCGGGGGCTGCGAGCTAAGCGATCACTACGCGGTCGGCGGCATCAGGACGGAGTCGATGATGTAGACGGTCGCGTTGGCGGTCTGCACGTTGCCGCAGATCACGTTGGCCTTGTCGGCGCCGACGGTGAACGCGTCGGCGCTGCCGGCCGCCGTCACCTTCTGGCCCTCGAGAGTCGTGAACGAGCCGGCCAGCTGGTCGGGCATGAGCTTCTGCGGGACGACGTGGTAGGTCAGGATCTTGGTCAGCGTCGCCTTGTCCGCCAGCACCTTGTCCAGCGTGGCCTTCGGGATCTTGGCGAAGGCGTCGTTGGAGGGCGCGAAGACCGTGATGTTCTGCGCGGTGTTCAGCGAGTCGCCGAGGCCGGCCTTGGTCACCGCGGCGACCAGCGTCGAGAGCACCGGGTTGTTGGAGGCGGCGGTGGCGACCGGGTCGGTGGCCATGCCGGAGAAGCTGCCCTTGCCGCTGGCCGGCACGGCCGCACAGCCGGCGCCGAAGGTCATCGCCGAGTCGGTGCCGGCGGACGCCGTCGCCATCGGGGCCGAGGACGTGGTGGCGGCGGCCGAGCTGCTGCCGCCGCTCGCGGCGGGCGTCGAGTCGTCGCCGCCGCACGCGGACAGCGTGAGGGCGGCCGCGGCCAGGGCGGCCATTGTCGCAAGTGGACGGATGCGCATGATTCTTCCTTCGCTGGCTGGGATTCTTCTGCTCTGTATTCGGCGCTCGGACCGGATCGGTTCCACCGTCCTCACGAGACGGTGACCACGATCGAGTGCCAGCCGGTGGAACCACCGGGGAACGGGGTGGTGCGCTGCTCGACCTGCGTCTGTCCACTTCGGTCGGTCGCGCGCACGGCGAGGGTGTGCGAGCCGGCGGTGGCGGACCACTCGAAGACCCACTGCACCCACAGGTCGCTGGACGGGTCGGCGGCCAGCCGGGCGCGCTGCCACGGGCCGTCGTCGACCCGGACCTCGACCCGGGCGATGCCGCGGTGCTGGGCCCAGGCCACCCCGGCCACGGCGACCGTCCCCGCGGTCAGCTGCGCGAACGGCTTCGGCGTGTCGATCCGGGACGAGGTCTTGATCGGCGCCTTCTGGATCCAGCCGCGCTTCACCCAGTACGGGTCGACGGCGTCGAAGGTGGTCAGCTCCAGGTCGACCAGCCACTTGGTGCCGGAGACGTAGCCGTACAGGCCGGGGACGAGCATGCGGACCGGGAAGCCGTGCTCCAGCGGGAGCGGCTCGCCGTTCATGCCGACCGCGAGCATCGCGTCCCGGCCGTCCAGGACGGCCGAGACGGGCGTGCCGATCGTCATGCCGTCGGCGGAGGTGCCGACGATCTGGTCGGCGCCGGGCCGCACGCCGGCTTCGGCCAGCAGCGCCTTCAGCGGCGCGCCGAGCCAGCGGGCGGTGCCGACGAGGGTGCCGCCGACCTCGTTGGAGACGCAGGTCATGGTGATGTCGCGCTCGATCAGGTCGCGTCCCAGCAGGGTCGGATAGTCGATCGTCAGCTCGCGGTCGACCATGCCGTGCACCCGCAGCTGCCAGCTGTTCGCCGGCACCTGCGGCACGACGAGGGCGGTGTCGACGCGGTAGAAGCTCCGGTTGGGCGTGAGAAACGGGCTGACGCCGGGGACGCCGACCTGCACGCCGCCCGGCAGCGCCGGTGCCGGGCTGGCCGGGGCCGGCAGCCGGATGCCGGCCCGGGAGGAGGCGGCGTCGAAGCGCAGCCCCTGCAGCTTCCGCCCGGCCACGCCGGCCAGGGCCGCGACCGCGGTCACGGCCGCACCGGTCACCAGGAACCCGCGCCGGTCGAGGGACGCGCCGCGCTTCCGGTCCACCCCGGCCAGCTCGTCCCGCAGGCCACTCCCGAGCCCGTCCCGGGGACCACTTCCCAGCCCGCCGGCCCGCGTCGCCCCGCCGCCCGGCCCGTCGTCGACGGCGGTCCCGCGGCCCGCGGATCCGCGGGCGCCGGCAGCCGGACCGGTGGCCGGGCCGCCTGCGGTCACTCCCGGAGCGCCGCCGCCTGCGGTCGTGCGGGCGCCGGCCGGGACGGTGACCGCATCCTCGTCGGCGCCGACCCGGGACGCGATCCCGTCGGCGGCCCGGGAGGCGGTGGGGGAGCGGAGGGGCCGGAGCAGGAGCAGGAACGCCCCGGCGGCGGCGACCGCGCCGACGGCCGACGGGACGGCGTCGCGCAGCCCGGCACCGGGGCGCGACAGCGCCGCCGCCGTGCCGACCACGCCGAACAGCAGGATGCCGAGCGCGCCCGGCACCGGCCGGCGCCGCCCCACGATCCCGACCACCACGGCGAACAGCGCGAGCGTGCCGAAGATCCCGGCCACCAGCACGTGCTTGTCGTTCTCGCCGAACTGCCGGATCGCGAACTCCTTCAGCGCCCGCGGCGTCCGGTCCACCGCCGCCCCGCCGACCGCGATCACCGGCGCGGACTGCGGCCGTACCGCCGCCGCCAGCAACTCGCCGACGCCGATCGCGGTACCGGCCGCGAGCAGGCCGACCAACCCGCCGGCGGCGGGGCCGGCCAACCGGGAACGCAGTGCCGAAGTCGTCACGGACCGCATTCGCCACCGACGCCGTCCCGGTTCCAAGCCGACCCCGGCGCCCCGACCGGCTCGCCGCCCGTCAGCGCAGCCTGGTCAGCTCCACGCTCACGCCCAGGGACTGCGCCGCCGGACCGGAGTAGACCCCGGCCAGCGGCCGTACGTCGGAGTAGTCCCGCCCGCGGGCGACGAGCACGTGCCGTTCGGCCACCTCGGACAGGTTGGACGGGTCCAGCGGCATCCACTCGCCGGCCCAGAACTCGACCCAGGCGTGGCTCTCGGCCGAGACCCGCTCGTCCAGGGCCGCCTCCCGGGCCGGGTAGAGGTAGCCGGAGACATACCGGGCGGGCAGGCCGGCCGAGCGCAGCACGGCCAGCGCCAGGTGCGAGAAGTCCTGGCAGACGCCCTGGCCCAGGCTGCGGGCCTCGGCCGAGGTGGTGCCGACCGAGGTCGCGCCGCGGACGTAGTCCAGCGTCTCGTTGACCCAGTGCACCGCGGCCCGGCCGGTCTCGGCCGGCGACCCGGCCGCCCGCAGCGTGCGGGCGACGGCGTCGATCTCGTCCTCGGCCAGCACGTACCGGGACGGGGCCAGCAGCTCGGCGAACCGGTCCCGGACGGCGGGGGCGCTCAGCGTGTCCCAGCCGACGTCGGGCGCGGCCACCGGCGACGCCGTCTCCACCACCGAGGTCGCCGTCACGACCAGCTCCTCGTGCGGGACGTGGACGTCGAAGGCGTGCACCTGGGTGCACCAGTAGTCGACGTACCGCAGCGGCCGGGCGTCCGGGCGGATGTCCAGCCGGCTGGTCAGCAGGTGCTGCCCGCCGGTGGTCGCCGGCGTCATCCGCACCTCGTTGTACGACGCCCGCGCCGGCGCCCCGTACTGGTAGCCGGTGCGGTGCCGGACCGCGATCCGCCAGCTCATGTCCCGCTCCTGCGGCCGACCCGGGCTCGTCCCTCGGCCGCCTCGGCCCTCATCGCTCCGCGCTCGCGCGGCGAGCGCTCGCTCACGAGGACCCCTCGGCGGTGGCCCACTCGCTCTCCTCGGCGGTCCAGCCGACGACCGCCGAGCTGCCGAAGTAACGCCGGGCGACGGACTCGCTGACGTCGGAGACGCCGCGCTGGATCGACTGCAGCCGCTCCGGCAGCCCGTGGATCAGCGCCTCGGGGGAGAGGAACTCCAGGTCGGTCCGGACCCGGCCGATCAGCCGCCGCGCCTCCGGCGCCTGCCCGAACCGCCCGTTCCACTCCGCCGCCGGCTCCAGCCGGGCCAGCGCCTCCTCGCCGACGGACAGCGCGTGCAGCACCGAGCGCGGGAACAGCCGGTCCAGCAGCAGGAACTCCAGCACCAGCCGCGGCTCCAGCGCCCGCTGGTACGTCCGCAGGTAGGCCTCGTGGGCCGAGCACGCCCGCAGCGTGGTCACCCAGTGCTCGTCGCCCCGGCCGGGCGAGCCGACCGCGGCCGCCAGCAGCCGCGCGGTCATGTCCGCCCGCTCCAGCGACCGCCCGAGGGCGAGGAAGTCGTAGCCCGCGTCCCGGCTGATCGTGGAGGCGACGTAGCCGGAGTACATGGCCGAGCGCTGCCGGACGTAGGAGAAGAACGGCGCCGGGCCGAACTGCCGCGCCGCCGACACCCGCCGTGGCAGCTCCAGGTGGGTCGCGTTGAGGCACTCCCAGATCTCGCTGGAGACGGCCTCGCGCACGCCCCGCGCGTTCCCCCGGGCCGCGGACAGCGCACCGGCGATCGAGCTCGGGTTGTCCCCGTCGTACGCGAGCAGGTCCAGGACCTCGCGCATGGTCACCGGGGCGGCGTCGCGCAGCCCCATCACGGTCGCGACGACCCGGCAGGTGTCGGCCTCGTCCACGGCCGGGTCGACGATGATCTGGTGGAAGTGCACGTCCAGCAGCCGGGCGGTGTCCTCGGCGCGCTCGGCGTACCGGCCGATCCAGAACAGCGCCTCCGCGGCCCGGCTCAGCACCGGCCCGCCTGCTGTTGCTGCTGGGCCTGCTCGGTCGGCGGGCCCGGGTCCGGCGCGTCGGCCTGCAGCGCCCCCGGCAGCAGCTCGATCGGCTCGTCCGGCGGCAGCGGGCGGGGCCGGGAGGTGAGCACCCAGGTGTCCTTGGACCCGCCGCCCTGGGACGAGTTCACCACCAGGCTGCCCTCGCGCAGCGCCACCCGGGTCAGCCCGCCCGGCAGCACCCGGACCCGGTCGCCGTCGTTCGTGGCGAACGGCCGCAGGTCCACGTGCCGGGGCTTGAGCACGTCGCCGTCCTGCGACGGCACCGTGGACAGCATCACCAGCTCCTGGGCCACGTACGCCCGGGGCAGCTCGGTGACGGCCCGGCTGATCTCGGCCAGCTCCTCCTCGGTGGCGTGCGGCCCGATCACGATGCCGTGGCCGCCGGAGCCGTCGACCGGCTTGAACACCAGCTGGTCGGCCCGGGCCAGGCAGTCGGCCCGCACGTCCGGGTCGTCCAGCCGGAACGTCGGCACGTTGGGCAGCAGCGGCTCCTCGCCCAGGTAGTAGCGGATCAGCTCCGGGACGTAGGTGTAGGTGAGCTTGTCGTCGGCGACGCCGTTGCCGATCGCGTTGGCCAGCGTGACGTTGCCGGCCCGGGCCGCGTTCACCAGGCCCGGGCAGCCGATCATCGAGTCGCCGCGGAAGTGCAGCGGGTCCAGGAAGTCGTCGTCGATGCGCCGGTAGACCACGTCGACCCGGCGCTGCCCGCTGGTGGTGCGCATGTAGAGCACGTTGTCGCGGCAGACCAGGTCCCGGCCCTCGACCAGCTCGATGCCCATCTTGCGGGCCAGGAACGCGTGCTCGAAGTAGGCCGAGTTGTGCACGCCCGGCGTCATCAGCACCACGGTCGGGTCGATCACGCCCCGCGGCGCGGTCGCCCGCAGCGAGTCGAGCATGGTCGCGACGTACGTGGCCACCGGCTGCACCTGCTGCTCCAGGAACAGCCCGGGGAAGACGCGGGTCAGCGCCTCCCGGTTCTCCACCACGTACGAGATCCCGGACGGCACCCGCAGGTTGTCCTCCAGCACCCGCATCACGCCGTCGGAACCGCGGACCAGGTCGATCCCGGCCAGGTGCACCCGGACGCCGTTGGGCGGGCGGATGCCGGCCGCCGCCCGGGTGAAGTTGCTGCTGGTCACCACCAGCGAGTGCGGCACGATCCCGTCGGCCAGCACCTGGCGCTCGCCGTAGATGTCGGCCAGGAACGCCTCCAGCGCCCGGACCCGCTGCGCCACCCCGGCCTCGATGTGCTCCCACTCCTGCTCGGGGATGAGCCGGGGGATCAGGTCGAGCGGGAAGACCCACTCCCGGCCGGAGGAGGAGAAGGTGATGCCCTGCTCCAGGAAGCTGCGGGCCCGGGCCGCGCCGCGCTCGGTCAGGTCCGCGGCGGACAGCAGCTGGAGTGCCTCGTAGAGCGACTTGGTGTGCGGGTACGGCACACCGTCCGCGTCGACCATCTCGTCGAACGCGGAGCTGCGGTACCCGGCGAGCAGTCCCTCCACGACGTCTGTCTACCCCGATTGTGTTACGAGGACTTTGCCGGCCGTTCCGGCGCCGGTCGTGCCAGCGCTGTTCCCTGTCCGAACAGGTACTAGCACCAAGGTCCGATGGGCCTGATGGCGCTGAGAAGTGAAACTTCAACTACCCCCTCCGGGGTACCCCTCTCCGCCCCCCTTTGCAGGAGTTTCCGATGAGGAAGACCACCAAGTTCAGCTTGAGCTCCGTCGTCGTCGCCGGCGTCCTGGGCGCCGTGCTGTTGCCGGCCGCGTCCGCCTCGGCCGCCGAGGCCTTCGCCTGCCCCGAGGGCACCGACACGATCGACGTTCCCTATGCCTTTGATGCTGACAGCAACCCCGAGCTGGCCGGGACGGTCTGCGTCCTGACCGGCACCACCGTTTTCGAGTCGATGAACGTGACCGACGGCTGGTCCGCCGAGGTCAAGTCGGCCGGCACCAAGAACCGCACCGAGGTCCGCTTCAACAACGACTACACCAACGACCGCGTCGAGCTGCGCTACGAGGCCGGCCGCACCGAGATCAAGAACTGAGGCCCGCGCAGATGAGGAAGAACGTCCGCCGGGTCATCGGCTCCGGCCTGGCCGCCGGCGCGATCGGGGCCGTGCTGCTGCCGGCCGCCGCCGCGTCCGCCACCGAGGGCTTCGCCTGCCCGACCGGCACCGACACGATCGAGATCCCGTACTCGTGGTCGGCGGACAACGTGCCGTCGCTCGCGGGCACGGTCTGCGTCGAGGGCGGCACGACGCTGCTGAACTCCTACGACGTCAACGCGCCGTGGAAGGCGACGGTCAAGTCCGTGGGGGCCAGCTCCAAGGGCCTGAGCGTCGTCTTCAAGAACACGCAGACCAAGCAGAAGATCACCCTCGTGTACGCGCGGGGTCGCACGGTCATCAAGTAGCCCGCCGTTCCCTGCGGCGCGCTCCTCTCTCGGGCGCCCGTCCCGCCGTCCTCCAGCCGGCGGGGTGGGCGCCCGACGCATGTCACCCGCGTAATGCTTCCGAAACCGATCTGGGGCAGGGTGGAGGCATGGAGCCCCGTCGCCAGGTACGGGTCGGATGCGAGTTCCGCTACACCGCGGCGATCGACACCCCGGCCGTCTTCCAGGTCATGCCGTACGACGCCGGACCGGCGGTGGTGCGCACCGCCACCTGGGAGAGCGACCCGGACCTCGTCCGGCGCGGCTACACCGACCTCTACGGCAACCCCTGCCAGCGCCTGACGCTGCCGGCCGGGCCGTCCACGCTGCGCTTCGACGCGCTGGTCACGGTGCCGGACGCGACCGAGGAGGTGGCCTGGGACGCGCCCGAGACGCCGGTGACCGACCTGCCGGACGACGCGCTGCTCTACACGCTGCCCAGCCGGTACGTGCTGCCCGACGTGCTCGGCGACGAGGCCTGGGACACCTTCGGCTCGCTGCAGCCCGGCTACAGCCGGGTCCAGGCCGTGGTCAACCACGTCAACGCCAACCTCACCTTCGAGATGGGCACGAGCACGCCGCAGACCACGGCCGCGGACGTCTGGGCGGCCAAGCGGGGCGTCTGCCGCGACTTCGCCCACGTCTCGCTGAGCTTCCTGCGCGCCCTCAACATCCCGGCCCGGTACGTCTTCGGCTACCTGCCCGACATGGACGTGCCGCCGGCACCCGAGCCGATGGACTTCGCCGCCTGGATCGAGGTCTACCTGGGCGGCACCTGGTTCACCTTCGACCCCCGCAACAACGCCGCCCGCAAGGGCCGGGTGCTCATCGGCCGCGGTCGGGACGCGCTCGACGTGGCCATGGTGACCACGTTCGGCGGGCCGACCCTGGACCGGATGGAGGTGTGGGCGCTGGAGGAGCCGTCCGTCGCTCCCCACGTCGAGCCGCCGGCGGACCGGGAGGCGGTCGGCGACCCCGGGGCGGCGCCGTGACCGGCTGGCTCGACCAGCCCCTGCTCGACCTCGACCGCCTGGACCTGGACGCCGCCGACTCCGTCACCTACCTGCTGCACCAGGTCTTCCGCTACGAGTACGACGGGCCCGCGTACGACCTGCGGCAGCGGCTGGTGGCGCTGCCGCGGGACCGGCACGGCCGCTTCCACCGGCGGGCCCAGCACGTCGCCGTCACCGACCCGGGCGGGGTGCTGCACCGGCCGGCGGCCGTGACCGACGCCGACGGCAACGCGATCGTCACCGTCGAGCTGCCGGTGGTGCCCTCCGCCGTCGAGTTCACGCTGGCGGCGCTGGTCGAGCGGGTGGGGCCGGCCGCGGACCCGGTGCTGCCGGCGGCGGCGCTGGCCGAGCTCCGATACCTGGTGCCGACGCGGCTGACCAGCCCGTCGCCGCAGCTGTGGGAGCTGGCCGAGTCGCTGCGGGCCGCGTACCCGTCCGACGACGTCGGCCTGGCCGACGCGCTGTGCGGGCGGCTGCGGGCCGAGTTCGGCTTCGCCTTCGACACCACCTCGGTCTTCACCACCGCCGCCGAGGCGTACGCGCTGCGCCGTGGGGTCTGCCAGGACTTCGCGCACGTGATGATCACGGTCTGCCGGCTGGCCGGCATCCCGGCCCGGTACGTCTCCGGGCACCTGCTGGGGGAGCGCGGCGGCAGCCACGCCTGGGTCGAGGTGCTGGTGCCCGGTGCCGGCGGCGCCCGCGCGCTGGCGTACGACCCGACGAACGGGGTGCGGGCCGGGTCGCGGCACCTGCCGGTCGCCGTCGGCCGCGACTACGCCGACGTCGCGCCCACCTCCGGGGTCTACTCCGGGGCGGCGACCGGCGCGCTGACCTGGACCAAGCGGGCCGGCGTGGTCGCGATCGGGGCGGCGCTGAGCCCGGTCTAGTGCCGCCCCGTCCGGCGCCGGGCCGCCTAGCGCAGGGCGGCCTCGGCCGCGTCGCGGGCGGCGATCGCGGCGCCCCGCGCGCCGGCCATGTCCCGGTCCGGCACCAGCTCCAGCGTGGCGACCTTCTCCTGCTCGTCCCGCAGCTGGGTGTGGGCCCGGACCCGGTCCAGGAACCAGGACC
>DATINN010000466.1:0-7097 GCA_035474175.1 Mycobacteriales bacterium
CTCGCTGGCCTTGCGGTAGGCGGCGACGACGCGATCGATCAGCTGCTTCAGCGTCCACTCCCGCTCCGGGGTGCCGACCGCGCCGCGGAAGTACTTCGTGGTGACGATCGTGCTCGCGTTGACCGACCAGAAGTCGGGGAACTCGACACCGCGCTGCTCGAAGTTGACCGAGCCGTCCCGCCAGTTGGTCATGACGACGTCCCGGCGCTGCCAGGTGATCTCGTCGTACGGGTGGACGCCGGGGGTGGTGTGGACGCGGTCGACGTGCAGGCCACCCCGGCGCTCTTCGTGCCGGGCGTCGACGGTCTCCGTCATGATCTGGTCCCCTTCGTGGCTGTGGTCGTCCACCGGTGCCCCCGTGGCCGTCGTGGTGCTGGTCTGGCTGGCGTGTCGTTCCTTGCTGCGGCGGCTCATGAGACCGGCTCCGGTTCCCTGGCGGCCGGGACGTCCGGTCTGCGCAGCGCCCGGATCTCGGCCTCGAAGTCCTCGATGCTGGTGAAGGCGCGGTAGACGCTGGCGAAGCGCAGGTACGCGACCTCGTCGAGGTCCTTCAGCGGGCCCAGGATGGCCAGCCCGACCTCGTTGCTCGGGATCTCGGCGCAGCCGGTGGCCCGCACCGCCTCCTCGACCCGCTGGGCCAGCAGCGCGAGCTCGTCCTCGCCGACCGGCCGGCCCTGGCAGGCCCGGCGGACGCCGACGATGACCTTGTCCCGGCTGAACGGCTCGGTCACCCCGCTGCGCTTGATCACCGCGAGGGTGGCCTCCTCGACGGTGGTGAACCGACGGCCGCAGGCCTGGCAGGAGCGCCGGCGCCGGATGACCTGGCCCTCGTCGACCTCGCGCGAGTCGGTGACCCGCGAGTCGGCGTGGCGGCAGTACGGACAGCGCACGATCTCCCCTTCCCCGCGTCGTCCTGTGGAGAAAGCTGGGGATGACCTGTGGACCGGGTGTGGACCACTGACCCCAACCTGTGGACGACTTACACCAGTGTAAGTACTAGATGTAGTGGAAGAAAGTAGGGCGCCACCCCCGGGTGCGCAAGCACCGCCCGGCGTGTCCGCCGATCCGGCCGGGCGTGTGTGACAAGCCCGCTACCCGCCCCAGCCGTCGACGTGCAGGACCTCCTCGACCGGGGTGCGCCGGGCCGGCTTGAAGGTCTCGCCGGTGTAGTACGCGGTCGGGATCAGCGCGCCCTGCCGGATCCCGTCGGGCAGCCCGAGCAGCTCCGCCACCTCCCGCTCGTAGCGCAGGTGCAGCGTGGTCCAGGCGGTGCCGAGCCCGCGGGCGCGGGCGGCGAGCATGTAGCTCCAGGCCGCCGGCAGCAGCGAGCCCCAGGTGCTGGCCTGCGAGCCCGCCGGCAGCGTGGGCACCTCCAGGCACGGGATCAGCAGGACGGGCACCTGGGCCAGCACGTCCGCCAGGTGCGCGGCGCTGTCCCGCACGGCCCCCGGCGCGCTGTCCTTGCTGTACGCCTGCCAGGCGCGCCGGTAGTACCCGCCGATCGGCTCGCGGAGAGCCGGGTCCGTGACCACGATCCAGTGCCAGCGCTGCGCGTTACCGCCGCTGGGTGCCTGCAGGGCGATCTCCACGCATTCCCGGACGACGGCGAGGTCCACCGGCCGGTCGAGATCGAGCCGGCGGCGTACCGACCGGGTGGTGGTGAGCAGCTCGTCCGGGGTCAGCGGCAGCGTGTCCATGCCGGTCATCATGGCCCGATGACCAGCCGTTACGCCGGATCTACGAGGTTTGCGCACGATCAAGGATGATCTAGCCGGGCAGCGCGCTCACGATCTAAGGCCTCTGTTCCCGATCTTGAGAGGTCGTCATGGCGCTCCTGGACCCGGTCGGCCCGTTACCCGACGGACCGCAGCACCCGCCCGTCCCGCCGGACCTGCTCGACGCGGTGACGAGCGAGCACAGGACCTGGTCGGCCCGGCTCGCGCTGGACCCGCACGACCCCTACTACTACGACCACCCGCTCGACCACGTCCCGGGGATGGCGCTGGTCGGCGGCCTGCTCGACCTGCTGCACGCGGCCGGTCTGGCCCGGGCCGACCGCCACGAGCGGTGGGCCCTCGACCTGCGGATGCCGGCCTTCTGCGAGCCGGATGAGCCGGTCCGGCTCTCCGCCGAGCCCGCGGACGGCGCCGGGCTGGTGGACGTCCGCGCGAGCCAGGACGACCGCGTCGTCTGCGAGGGCACCGTGACCGTGTCGGCCGCGCTGCCGCCGCGCAACGTGGACTCGTCGCCCCTGCCCGTGCCGCCGCCCGCGCCGGCCGCGCTCGTGCACCGCGACCGCGAGGAGAACGTCCTGGTCAGTGAGATGTTGGGAGCGCGCTCCACGACGCACTGGGCGGCCGTGCTGCAGCCGGCGCCGCCGCACCGGCTCGGCGGCGGACCGGACTCGCCGCTGCCGGCCGAGGCGGTCATCGAGGCCGCCCGGCAGCTCACCGAGCTGATCAGCCACGTCGAGCACGACGTCTCCGAGGAGGACACGTTCATCCTGCTGGAGCTGCGCGCGGACCTGCCCGGCGAGCTGCACCCGGGCGTGCTGCTGCGCTGGCGGCCGGTGCCCGCGCAGAGCGGGCGCACCACCATCGAGCTGGACATCGTGCCCGGCGACCCGGCGGCCGAGGCCGACGGTTTCGTGCAGCTGACGTACGCGGCGGTCGCGGCCAAGCTGTACGACCGGCTGCGCTGGGGTGCGCAGTGAACGGCGTGGCGCCGGTGACGGTCTACACCCGGATCCTGCTGGTCGCGCTCGTCGTGGTGCTCACGGCCCGGGCGGTCTGGCACCTGACCCACGGCGATCCGTACAGCGGCGTGCTGATCCTGGCGTACGTCGGCTGGCTGCTGGCCGAGGCGCCGGTGACCTTCCGCAGGACGGACGCGACGGTGGCGGAGACCGCGACGCTGGCGGCGTACGCGTCCAGCCGGGCGCTGGTGGCGTTCGCGGCGGCGCTCTCGCCGTCGCTGTTCGGCGGCCGGTCGGGGTGGATGGTGCTGCCGGTGCTGCTGTTCGTGGGCGGGATCGCGGTCCGGGCGTCGGCGATCCGCCGGCTGGGCGCGATCTACACGCACCAGGTGCTGCGGCGGGACGAGCACCCGATCGCGACGGGCGGGCCGTACCGGTTCGTCCGGCATCCGGCGTACTCCGGGATGCTGCTGGCCAACGCCGGCTTCGTGCTGGCGTTCCCGAGCGGGGCCTCGGTGGCCGCTCTGGTGCTGCTGACCGCCGTGCTGGTCTGGCGGATCCGGCGCGAAGAGGTCGTGATGTGGGCGGTGCCGGACTACGCCGCGTACGCCCGGGGGCGCAGCCGGCTGATCCTCGGGGTCTGGTGATGGGCCGGCTGATCGGCCCGGGCGACGACCGGCTGCTGGACGCGACGCTGGTCGGGCACAAGTTCGCCCGGCAGGAGCGGCTGCGGCGGGCCGGGTTCCCGGTGCCGGCGCTGGCCTGCGTACCGGTGTCGGAGTTCGACGCGGTGGCGGCGACGCTGCCCCCGCCGCCCGCTGACTCGGGTGCGGCTCCGGAGTGGGCGGCGGCGGTGGCGAAGCGGCTGGCCGCGTCCGAAGTGGACAGTGCGCTCACCGCGGAGCTGCTGGCGGCGGCCGAGGGACTCGGCGGCACGCTGGCGGTCCGCGCCTGCGTCGTCGCCGGAGAGGACGGGGCCGGCGAGGACAGCGCGACCGACCCGTTCGCCGGCCTCACGGATTCCTACCTGTACGTCTCCTCGTCCGACGTGCCGCGCAAGGTCGCCGAGTGCTGGGCGTCCGGGCTCAACCCGGAGTCCGTCGCGTACCGGGCCCATCGCGGTCTTCCGGCGCAGTCCGCACGGGTCGCCGTCGGCGTGCAGCAGATGGTGCTGGGCGCGCGGTCGTTCGTCGCGTTCAGCCGGGATCCGCGCTCCGGGGGGCGGGTCTGCGTGGTCGCCGCCGCGCACGGCATCGGCGAGGGCGTCGTGGCCGAGCGGGCGGACGTGGACCACTTCTTCCTGGAGTCGCGTACCGGCGCGGTCCGGTCCGAGGTCGTCGCCAAACACCGGATGGTCGGCGAGGGGTCGGTCGACACCGTCGTGCCCGCGGCACTCGTGGAACCGCCGGTGCTGACCGAGGCCGAGGTGCGGGCGGTCGGCGCCCTGGCCGCCCGGGTCGAGGACTTCTTCGGCGCGCCGCAGGACATCGAGGGGGCGATCACCCCGGACGGGACGCTGCACCTGGTGCAGGCCCGGCCGGTCGTGCTGCCCGCCGACGGCGAGCCGGTGGAGTGGAGCAACCACAACATCACCGAGAGCTTCCCGGGCGTGTCCGGCGCGCTGACGTACTCGCACGCCCTGCTGTTCTACCGCCTCGCCTTCGGCGACCTCTACCGGCGGATGGGTTCCCGGCCGAGCCGGCTGCGGCCGGTCGAGCACGAGCTGGACCGGATGATCGGGCTGCTGGACGGGCGGGTGTTCTACCGGCTGGACTCGTGGTTCGCGCTGCACGGGACGATCCCGGGGTTCGTGCTGATCCGGCCGTGGTGGCTGCGGTCGATGGGGCTCGAGCCGGGACCGCGGGCGTCCTGGGTCGCGCTGGCGCGGGCCGGGCTGGCGGTGCCGGGGCTGGTGTCGCGGCTGGTGCGGCTGCCGGGCTCGGTCCGGTCGTTCCTGCGCTGGTGGGACGGGCTGGTCGAGTCCTTCGACGACGTGGGCGACGACGAGCTGGTCGCGTTCCACCGGCGGATGTGGGACGGGGTCGGCCGGCGCTGGGGTGTCACGCTGGTCAACTCGTTCTTCCTGCTGGGTACGGCGACGGCACTGTCGGCGCTGCTGCGCCGGTGGGCGGGTCCGTCCGCCGAGGAGCAGATCCTGGGCGGGCTGCTGGTCGGCGGGCGGGAGCACCGGTCCGTGCTCGCGGTGCGCTCGACGATCGCGCTGGCCGAGCGGATCGGCCGGGACCCGTGGCTGCGGGATCGGCTGCTGTCCCCCGCCGACGGCGACACCGACGCGGCGATCTGGACCGACATCGCCGGCGGCCGGTACGGGACCGGGCTCGCGGCCGAGGCGACCGCGCACCTGCGCCGGTACGGCGACCGCGCGCTGCACGACCTCAAGCTGGAGGAGCCGGCGCCGCGGCAGCGGCCGTCGATGCTGGTGGACATGCTGCGGCCGATGGTCGCGGCCGGGCTGACGGTCAAGGAGAACCGGCGGTCCGAGCGGGCCGCGCGCGCCGACGCCGAGCGGGCGCTGCGGGAGGCGTGCCCGGGCCTCAGGCGGCGGCTGGTGATCCGCGGGCTGGCCGCGGGGCTGCGCCGGTTCGTCCGCAACCGCGAGGACACCCGCTACTGCCGCAGCCAGCTCTACTCGCTCAGCCGCGAGATCACCTGGCGGCTCGGCGGGATGCTGGCGTCGTCCGGACGCATCGAGGATCCGCGCGACGTCCTCGACCTGACCGTCGACGAGGTGCTCACGCCGTGCCCGACCGCCGACCTGGCCGTGATCGCGCGGCGGCGGCGGGCGGACCGGGAGGCGGCCCGGGAGCGGCCGGACCCGGAGTCGCGGGTGTGGACCAGCGACGGGGAGTCCTGCGGCGAGCTGCCGGGGTCCGTGGCCCCCGGCGGCTGGCGGGCCGGGTCCTCCTCCGACGGCGCCCGGACCGCGTCCGGCGACGAGCTGCGCGGGCTCCCGTCCAGCGCCGGCGTGGTCCGCGGCCGCGCCGCCGTCGTGCTCGACCCGTCCCGGTCCCCGGACTCGGCCCGGGACCGGATCCTGGTGGCGAAGGAGACCGATCCCGGATGGCTGTTCCTGATGATGGCGGCGCGCGGCCTGGTGGTGGAGCGGGGCACGTTGCTCTCGCACACGGCGATCACCGGACGGCTGCTGGGGATCCCGACGGTGGTGGCCGTGCCGGGGGCGACCGAGCGGATCCAGGACGAGCAGGAGCTGGAGGTGGACGGGAGCACCGGGACGGTCCGGCTGATCGGGCCGGAGCCGGACTCGGAGGCCGCCTGAGGGCCTACGTCGCCGGCAGCTTCCCGCTCAGGGCCTACCTCCCGTACGGGCTGAGCTGGGCGGTCGGGGGGACCGCCGGTCTCGCGCTGGCGGACGGGCGGACCGGCGGCTGGGTGCCGGACGTCGGCGTGCTGGTCACCGTGCTGACGCTCGTCGTGGACCTGCTGCTGATGCGGGCCGTCGACGACCTGCGGGACCTGTCCTACGACCGGGTCCACAACCCGGGCCGGCCGCTGGCGCGAGGGGCGGTGCGGGTGCGGGACCTGCACGTGCTGCTGGCCGGCGGTTCGGTGCTGATCCTGGCGGTCAACGCCTGGCGCTGGCCGGTGCTGTGCGTGCTCGCCGCTCAGCTGGCGTACGCCGTCGCGGTCCTCGGCATCGACCGGCGCTGGGGCTGGCCGTCCGGGGACGCGCTCGGGCTGAGCTTCCTGGTCAGCTTCCCGGTCCAGCTGCTCGTCGGCGCCGTCCTGTACGCGGGCGTCCTGCACTCGGCCGGGCTGGCGCCCTCCTGGCGCGGGGTGGCCGGGATCGCCGTGGCCGGGCTCGCGTTCCTGCACCTGGAGCTGGCCCGCAAGCTGACCCGGTCGCCGGCGCCGGGCGAGCGGACCTACGTGACGCTGCTCGGCGTCCGCGGCACGGCCGCCGGGGCGGTCCTCTGTGCGGTCGCCTCGGTGGTGCTGCTCGTCGCCGTCGCGCACTCCGTTGCCGCGTGGCTGGCCGTGCTGCCGCTGGCCTGCGTCGCGGTCGGCGCCCGGCGGTTCCGCGGCGCGACCACCTGGCCGTACGGGCCGGCCGCCCTGTTCCTGCTCGGCAGCTTCACCGTGTGGCAACTCGCCGCCCTGATCGAACGGTGGACGTCATGACCGAACTCCCGTCGTTCCCCTTCCCGGTCGGGCCGCGCTCCGAGCCGCCGCCGGAGTACGCCGCGCTGCGGGGCTGCCCGCACCGGGTGCGGCTGCGCGCCGGCGGCGAGGCGCTCGTCGTCACCTCGTACGAGGACGTGCGGCAGGTGCTCTCGGACCGGCGGTTCAGCCGGTCGGCCAACGCGGACGGGCCGCTGTTCGCCCGCAGCCCGGAGTCGCTGCCGCTGGTGATGGCGGACCC
>DATINN010000467.1:0-11148 GCA_035474175.1 Mycobacteriales bacterium
AGGGCGTCCCGGTCCAGCTCCCGGGTCTCGGCCACGTCCCAGGCCGTGGCCGGCATCCCGGCGACCGCGAGGGCGTCGAGGGCGCCGCGGCCGGACCGGCCCAGGGCGCCGATGACCAGCGCGCGCCCGGGTCCGGTCCGCTCGCGCAGCAGCGCGTCCAGCGCGGGCCGGGTGGTCGAGGTCAGCGGCGGGTCCAGCGCGCCGCGGTGCTGCAGGACGGCCAGCGCGGCGCCCGCGTAGCCGGCCCAGTAGCCGAAGGCGACGACCCGGCGGCCGTCGTCGTCGACCATGGCCTCCAGGTCCAGCAGGGTCCCGCCGCCGGCCACGAACCGCCGCAGCACCTCCGGGCCGCCGGCCTGGCCCTTGTACGCGTGGCCGAAGAAGACGTGCCGGTGCCGCAGCGGCCCGGGCTGCCCGCCGGGCTCCTTCAGCCCGACGACGACGGTGTCCGGCGGCGCGTCGGGCCAGCTGCCGGCCGGGACGATCCGGCAGCCGGCCGCGGCGTACTCCTGGGCCGGGAAGGCCCGCTGCGGCGCGTCCTCCACCGTGACCTCGACACCGGCGCCGGTCAGGGCGGCCGCGTCGCCCGGCACGATCGGCGCCCGCTCCTCGACCGCCGACGCCTCCTGGCGCAACCACAGGCGGAGGCTGTCGGCCATGTCGCATCTCCCGGAGGTCGAGCGGTCGGTCCTGGCCGCACCAGCCTGCCAGACCGGCCCGGCCGGAAAGATCCGCGGCCGGGTCTGTATCAACGCCGGGGGCGGGCGGTCCGACCCGTGAACCAACGCTCACGGGTGGAAGGAGCCCTTCAATGGTCATGGTTTCTCTGGCGGACGTTCACTGCTCCGAGGAGACCGACGAGGTCGGGTCGGACGAGCCGTACGTGCTCGTCACGGCGGTCAACCTCAGGTCCTCCGTCAACGTCGCGGGTTTCCCGGTGCCGCTGCCGTCGTGCGAGGTCGTCCGGTACGGCCCGTTCAACGACACGGACGAGGGGGACACCCCGCGCGCGGGGTTCGCCCCGTTCTGGGCGGGTGCCTTCGGCGCCCCCGACGACGCGATCTTCATCGTCTCCCTGATGGAGAACGACGACGGCGATCCCGAGGCGCTGCGCGGCATCGTCAAGGGGGCGGCGACCAGCTCGCTGTTCGCCGGTCTCAACCAGCCCCGCCCGCAGAAGGTCGCGGCGCTGCTGCGGGACGTCAACTCCGCGATGGGCGTGCCCACCGGCGCGCCGAACTTCGACGACAAGGTCGGCGGCCCGCAGGAGCTGGCGTTCACGCCGGACGAGCTCGGGAAGGCGCGGGCCGGCCAGCTCGTCAGCAAGTCGATGCCGTTCAGCGGGGACGGCGGCCGCTACACCGTGCGGTTCGAGGCCTCGCCGGACATCTTCGGCGCGATCCGGGACCGCTGGATCGCGCTCGGCGCCAGCGCCAGCCCGGTCGGGGTGCCGCTCAGCGGTGAGGCGCCGACGTTCGACGGCACCGGGCGGGCCCAGGTCTTCAGCGCCGGGACGATCTCCTGGCACCCGACCATCGGGGCCCACGCCGTCTGGGGTGCGATCGGGGGCCGCTGGCTGGCCATCGGCCGGGAGCGGTTCGGCTACCCGGTCAACGACGAGTCGCCGGCCGCCGCCGGCGGGCGGTTCAACGACTTCAGGGCCGTGCACCTGCCCGGGCAGCCGATGGCGTCGATCTACTGGACCGCCGGGACCGGGGCGCACGAGGTGTACGGCGCGATCCGGGACATGTGGCTGCGCAACGGCGGTGCCGGCGGGCGGCTGGGCTACCCGCTCGACGCCGAGCACGACAACGCCGGCGGGCGGCGGCAGACGTTCCAGCACGGCTCGATCTTCTGGACACCCCAGCACGGAGCCGTCATCCAGTAGCGCGTCCTCGAGCCGGCCGTCCCCGCGCTGGGGACGGCCGGCCCGACCGCGGCTCAGCCGCGGGCCACCTGGCAGGCCAGGTAGAGGCCGGTGATGCCGCCGGCGACCTCGGGGAACTGCAGCTCCCCGGCCGGCCGGGGACCGACGCCGAGCGGCACCTCCAGCACTCCGTGGTAGAGGCAGGGCAGCTGGTCGTCGGCGACGCAGGTGATCTCCGTGACGCAGTCGCAGTCCTCGCCCGGGCGGTGCCGGCCGTGCTCGGCGGCGACGAAGCGGACCGGCAGGGCGCCGCGGCAGCCGGGATCGGCCACCTCGACGTACACGTCGGTGCGCACGACCCGGATCGGGCAGCCGCCGGGCAGGAACGGGAACTGCTCCCGCCGCAGGAGCACCGGCCAGGCCGGCGCCCGGTGCCCGTCCCCGCCCCGGTGCCCGTCCCCGCCTCGGTGTCCGTGGTGCTCGCCGGCGGGGTCGGCTGAGTGGTCGGCTGAGTGGTCGGCTGCGCGGCTCTCCGCGCGGAGCCGGTCGAACTCGTCCGGGAAGTCCTGGTGGGCGTCGAACAGCCGCAGCCCGGCCCCGGGCAGGCAGGCCGCGGTCTCGGCCCGGGCCGCGTCGCGCAGCCGGTCGCCGCCTTCCCGGGCGGTGTAGCGCAGGTGCAGCACCACGTCGGCCAGGCTGTCGAGGTCGAAGCGGTTGTTCTCCGGCGGCAGCTCGATCCGCCACCGGCTGACCGCGCCGCGGAACTCGAACGGCAGGTAGCGCTCGTCCCGGAAGCTCAGCTCGAACAGCCCGGAGTCGTCCTGCCCGGACGACGTCGCGATCGCCTCGGCGGCCGCGTACGACCGCAGCGCCCGCCGGTCCTCCGCGGTGAGCGGGTAGCCGGCCGGGGCCGCGGCCCTGGTGCGGCAGCGGGAGCAGGCCCCGGTCGCGCAGCCGCACCGGCGCGGCCGGCCGCCACCCGGGCACCGGCACGGCCGCAGGTCCCCGCAGGAGCAGCCGCCGCAGCCGCCGCAGCAGGCGTCGGGCGGCGGGATCAGCCGCGGGTCCAGCCGGGTCGTCGAGGACAGCAGCGTCAGCTTCGCGTGCACCCCGGTGTACGGACCGGTGACGCACGGGATGGTCAGCGTGACGTTCTTGATCCGGCGCAGGTAGTGGCCGGGGTGGTCGAGGTCGAACATCCACTCCGGCAGCTCGATCTCGGCCTGGCCGGTCTGGCGCAGCCGCAGGAACTCCAGCGGGGACTCCAGCCGCAGCGAGACGTGCTTGGTCAGCTCGTACTCGCGGCAGTTCTCGTCCAGGTACGCGCCCTCCAGCCGGCGCAGCGCGAGCTGCAGCCGCTCCCCGGACAGCAGCTCCTCGTGCAGGCCGTCGCGGCGCTGGTCGGGCAGGAAGGAGCGGGCGTCGGTGGCCCGCTCGTACCGGAACGCGGACTGGGCCCGGCGGGCCGTGTGCAGCGCCAGGTCGTACATCTGCCGGTGCAGCGCGGCCGTCTCCCGCTGCAGGAACAGGTAGAGCTGGCCGCTGGTGAACTTGTCGCGCAGGAAGTCCTGCACCTCGGCGGTGTGCTCGGCCTGCTGCTGCTGGCTGTCCAGCTCGCGCAGGGCGGCGTCGCGGTGCCGCTCCGCGGCCAGGATCTGCCGCTCGATCTGCTCGATCTCGATGCCGATCACCAGCACCTGCTGCTGCCACTCCTGGGCCCGGCGGTCCCAGCCGGCCTCGGTCAGGCTGAGGCCGGCGCCGGTGGTGGCGATCTCGGCCAGGCCGTTCATGATCCGGGCCGCGGTGCTGAAGCCGGCCGCGAGCTTGTTGCCGATCGGCAGCTGGTTGAACTCCAGCGGCGTGCCGGCGATGCCGGCCACGCCCATCCACATGTCCGGCGTCATGCCGATGCCCTGGGCGATGCCCTCGGAGATGTTGGCCCCGGCCCGGGACGTCATCGAGACGCCGGTGAGGGTCTGGTAGCCGAGCTCGCCGCTGTTCAGGCCGGCCCGCAGCAGGCCCTGGTAGTAGGCCAGCCGGGCCAGCGCGCCCTGCTTGGACTTCTGCAGCGCCTGCACCTGCCAGTCGGCCTCGCGCCACTGCAGCTGCCGGACCCGGATCGCCATCTCGGCCAGCTGCCGGTCGTGGGCGGTCCGCAGCGCCGCCAGCGCCTCCGCGTCCCCCTTCTCGTACGCGGCCAGCAGCCCGGCGCCGAGCAGCCGGACCTCGCCGGCCAGCTCGATCGCCTTCTGCACGGTGAAGGTGAACCGGTAGGGGCCGGTGCAGCAGCGGCAGTCGCTGTCCGCGCAGCCGCAGTCGGGCCCGGCGCACCGGTCGGCCTCCTCCCGCCAGCCCTCCCGCAGCGTCGGGTCGGACCAGAAGGCGAGGTCGGCGCGCCGCCGGTCGGCCGGTTGGCGGCGGCCGTCCTGGCAGCGGTGCAGCAGGCCGAGCCGGTCGTCGTGGCGCTCGTAGAGGGCCAGCAGCCGCGGGTTCAGCGGGGCCGGGCGGGGCCGGAACTGGTCCACAGTGGACGGTTCCGGGTCGTCGGCGGCGGCGACCCGGCGCGGGGCCGGGCCGAGCAGCCGGCCGAGCACGTCCAGCAGCACCCGGGCCCGCTGCCGGGCCTCGTCGGTGTCCTGGCACAGCAGGGCGTCGGCACCGGCCAGCAGCGTCTCGGCGTACTGCAGGAGCACGCCGCGGTTGCGGGCGACCGGGTCCTCGACCGGGCCGCCCGGGCAGCAGGCCACGTCGGCGAAGCGCCGCCGGGCCGGGTGCTGCTCGCCCCGGCCGCGGTCCGGGTCGTCGCCGTTGCCGTTGCCGTCGTTGCCGTTGCCGTCGTCGTTGTTGCCGTTGCCGTTGCCGTTGTCGTCGTGGTTGTCGTCGTCGCAGCGGGACCAGGTGTTGTCCCGCTCCAGCGGCGGGTAGGCCAGGTCCAGCCAGGCCAGCGCGGCCTCCCACTGGCAGTGCGCCCGCAGCGCGCCGGCCACCGTGGTGGCGACCGGGTAGGGCGAGAGCGGGAGCAGCGGGGCGCCCGGGTCGGCGTAGGCCAGGAACGGGTAGGCGTCCAGCCCGCCCGGGTACGCGGCCGGGGCCGGCGCCGGCGGCGCCACCAGCGGCAGCACGACCGCGCTGTCGCCGGCCAGGTCGTAGCGGAAGCCGGGGGCGACCGGGTCGGTGTGGCCGACCGGGACGGGCGCGCCGGGCACGGCGAAGCGGAGCGAGTCGCCGGTGCGGCCGTGGAAGTCCAGCGCCAGCGGGCCCGCTCCGGTGGCCAGCCCCTCGGTGCTGCGCCGCGGCGGCTGGAACTCTCCATTGTGGACGCGGCACCAGTGCAGGTGCACCATCGGCTCGGCGTCCCAGGCCAGCATGCCGGGCAGCCGGTCGGGCCGGTGCCAGTCCGAGGTCTGGTCGGCCGGGTTGTCGATGGTGGACACGACGACACCGGCGTCGGCGTCCTGGACCGCGTCGCCGTCGGCGAAGAAGCCGGAGCCGGCGATCCAGAAGTAGTACTCGTCGACCGCCGTGCCGTGCTCGCCGCCGCACTCGTCGCAGCAGCCGTCGCCGCGCGGGGCGACGTGGGCCGAGCCCGGCGGGATCCCGGCGGCGGCGACCCGGACGAACGGCACGCCGAGGGACAGCGCGGCCTCCAGCCAGAGCGGCAGGGGACCGTCCGACCCGGCCCGCGGGACGGTCCCGCGGACCGCGGCGACCGCGGCGGTGACCGGGTCGGCGGGCGGGTCGATCGCGGCCGGGACGGCGCGGCGGCGCCGGGAGGGGCGCGCCCGCACCCTCGGCCCGTCGCCGGGCCCATCGTTGCCGCCGTCGTTGCCGCCGTCGTTGTTGCCGCCGTCGCCGTGGCCGCCCGGCGGCAGCTGCGGCGTGGTCGGCCCGATCACCGGCGCCAGCCACGACGGCCGCGCCGCCCGCTCCGGGCTGCCGAGCAGCCCGAGCCCCTCCGGCACCGGGTCCAGCAGTGCCATCGGCGCCGGAGTGCTGTCCTGCAGCAGCTCCAGTCCCGGGTGCCGCGGCGGCCGCGGTCCCGGCCACCAGGACAGCCCGCCCGGCACCGGCACGGTCAGCACGTCGCTGCGCAGCCGGTCCTCCAGCAGCCGGAACGCCTCCGACCGCTGGGCCACCCGCAGGTCGTCCCACTCGACCCAGTTCTCCCGGTGCAGGTCCCGGCGGGCGCAGGACTGCCAGTCCCGCAGCGTCCCGAACCGCTCCTGCCACACGCCGAGGAACCCGGCCGAGACCGGCAACGCCGGCTCCAGCCCGAGCACCGCCCGCTGCACGTACGCCTGCACCGCGTCGATGCCGTCCTGCACCCGGGTCACGGCCCGGCACAGCCCGGCCTCGACGTCGGTGAGCAGCAGGTCGGACAGGTCGGCCGGCGCGGTCGCGTGCCCGCCCCAGGGCAGCGGCACCCGGTCGGCCTGGCACAGGTACGCCAGCAGTGCGGCCCGGGCCCGCTCGCGCAGCCCGTCGTTGAGCCGCCGCAGCTGCTCGTACCGGCGCGGGGCCCCGTTCTCGATCAGCGCGTCCCGCACGAACCGGGTCAGGTTGGCGTTGCCGCTGCCCTCGGCGGTGACCGCGTCCGGGTCGTCGGACGCCCACAGGTACGGCTTCGCGGCCGACACGTCGGCCGGCACCAGGTGCCGCTCGACCCGGTCCAGCCAGCTCGCGCCGCGCCAGGCCCGGGTGGCCCAGCGCTCGTCGGCCAGGTCCAGCCCGGCCAGCCGGTAGGGCGACGGGCCCGGGTCGGGCACGAAGTAGGCGGTGACCAGCGGCGCGTACCGCAGGTCCACGCCCAGGTGCCGCAGCAGCTGCGCCGGGTCGTCCGGCTGCAGCTCCTCGACCTCGGCGAACAGCAGCCAGGCGGGCCGCTCGCGGGCCGCCCGGGTCTCCCGGCGCAGCGCGCGGTAGTCGTACAGGCGCTCCCACACGTCGAACAGCGCGGCCCGCCGTTGCGGGCTCGGGTCGGAGCGCTGGTCCGGCCCCGGCGGGTACGGCGGGACCGGGAGCGCGGTGACGGCGACCGGCGGGTACGGGTCGCCGACCGGGAGCAGGTTGGGGTCCAGCCAGGCGTGGTGGGTGCCGAAGCTGCTCGGCCCGGTGCGCAGGTGGGACGTGCCCGCGAACCGTTCCGCGTGGGTGAGCAGGTGGTCCAGCTCGGTCCGGCCGGCCGCGCCGACCGGCTCGGCCGACAGCCCGAACCGGGCCACCAGCAGCAGCGCCTTGAACGCCCGCTGGTACGTCCGCCGCGCGTCCCGCAGGCTGCCCGGGTAGAAGCCGGTGAGCCAGCGGGCGGCCGCGTCCGCGTCCTCCTCGCCCTTCTCGCCCACCAGGCCGAGACCGAGCGTCGCGTCCTTGGTCGCCCGGAACAGGTGGTCGAAGCCGATCGTGCGGACGTCGCCGCCGGTGTCGGGGCCGGCCCAGGCCAGCCGGAAGCCGGTCCGGGTCGGGCGGACGTCGTCGCGGCGGTCGAAGTCCGGCTCGCGCTGCTCGAACTCGACCGTGATGTCGTACGCGCCGCGGCGCAGCCGGAGCTCGCCGGAGCGGTGCGCCGGGGCCTCCTCGCCGCCGAAGTCGTGGTTCAGCACCGTCCACACGCGCTGGCCCCGGCGCAGGGTCAGCCGCCAGGCCTGCCCGTCGCAGTGCTCCCCGTGCTCGCCGTGCTCGTGCTCCCCGTGTTCGTGCTGCCCGTGTTCGCCGTGCTCGCGCCCGTGCTCGTGCCCGCGTTCGTCGTGCTCGTGCCCGTGCTCGTCGCCGTGCCCGTGCTCGGGGCCGGCGTGGTGATCGTCCCCGTCGTCGGCGACGAAGCGGTAGCTGCCGTCGTGCTCGACCAGCAGCACCCCGGACCAGCGCACCGCGAACGGCTCGGCCCCGCCGAGCGGCTCACCGTTGCTGTCCCGCAGCGCCATCCCGTTGCGGATGCCGACCCAGCGCAGCTGGTCGGGCGTGAGCGCCAGGTCCAGCGCCGGCAGCACGGCCGGCACCGGCGCGTTGCGCTCGTCGCGGTCCGGGCCGAACGGGGCCAGCGGGCCGCGGTGCTCCCGCCAGCGCAGGCCGTCCGGGGTCCAGTCCTCGTCCGGCGGGCAGTCCGGCACCCCGCCGTACTCGCCCAGCAGCCCGGTGCCGAGCACCGCCAGCAGGCCGGCGAACGCACCGCCGCCGGGCAGCGGCGTCCACGCCACCGCGGGCGGCGCGCCGGAGTCGTCCTCCCAGGGCGTGCGGCCGAAGTTCTCGTCCGCGAACAGCCCGCGCAGCACCCGCCAGGCCGCTCGCGGGTCGGCCTCGGCGCCGTCGGTGGCCGCGCCCACGTGCTCGGCCAGGTGCCGGGCCAGCAGGTCGCAGCGCCGGTGGAACAGCGCGTACGCCCGCTGGAACGTCCCGAACCGCTCGGCGCCGTCCTGCTGGACCAGCGCGTCGATGTCGGCGCTCGGGTTGGCGAAGATCGCCGCGAACGGCGCCAGCAGCGCCCGCGGCGCGTGGAACAGCTCCCGCACCGCCGCCTGCTCACCGGGGTTCAGCGGGCGCAGCTCGCCCAGCCGGTCGAGGACGGCGCCGTCGCGCAGCGGCAGCCGCGTCCACAGCTGCCCGGCCGCGGCGTCGTACCAGAACGGGCCGTCGGGCGAGTCCACCCACATCAGCGGCGAGGTCTGGGCCGCGGGCAGGTCGGCGACGAACCGGCGGTCGGCCGGCGGCACCGGCAGGCCGTACCGGGTCAGCTCGTCGGCGAAGAACCGGCGGCCGATCTCCTCCAGCGGGTCCGGACCGGCGGGCGGCGGCGCGTAGCCGAAGTCCGACCGCAGCGAGGCGACGATCCGGGGCCAGCTCCACTCCCGCACCGCGTCCTCGTCCAGCTCGACCGCGGCCAGCGTGCGGCGCAGCGTCCACAGCGAGTGCGGCCCGTCGCCGTCCAGCGGCGCGGTGTCGCCCAGCGCCAGCGGGTCCTCGACGGCCTCGGCCCGGTCCTGCAGCGGGTACGGGTCGTCGCCGCCGAGGTGCTCGCCGACGGTGAACAGGAACAGCAGCTCGCCCACGGTGAACGGGGACACGTAGATCTTGAGCAGCACCTCGGCGAAGCGCAGCGTGTGCGTCGGCCGCGCGTGCCAGGTGTCGGTCGCCGTCGCCGGGTCGAAGCCGCACAGCTCGGACAGCGGGTCGAGGTTGGCGGTGACGAGCTTGCGCAGCTCCGGGGTCAGCCGCAGGCCGGGTTCCCGGCGCTCGGCGGCGTCCTCGACCCCGTCCAGCAGCAGCGCGACGGCGTCGCTCCACTGTGGACCGCCGGGACCGGTCCAGAGGGCCAGCAGCGGGATCCGGTCCGTCGGCCCGGGCTCGTCCGGGAGGTCGCACGGTCGCGCGCACAGCGGCAGGCACAGGTCCTCGCACAGCATGAGCAGCGCGGCCAGCTGCCGGACGAAGTCGGGGTCCGGCGTGCCGTCGGCGCGGAACAGGCCCAGCACGGCGGCGATGTCGGCCAGCTGGGCGATCGTCAGGCCGCCGGCGCAGCGGTCGCGCAGCCGCTGCCAGAGCCGGATTCCCAGCGCCAGCCGGGCCAGGCCGGCGGTCGGGCGCTGCCCGGGCTCGCCGGTGACGACCAGGGTCAGGTCCTCCAGGCAGCACGGCGGGCAGTCCGGCAGCGGCTCCGGCGGCGCGTCGAGCGGGCCGGGGACGCTGACGGTGAAGTCCACGATCCCGGAGCGCTGCAGCTCCACCAGCTCGCACCAGGACAGGCCGGTGCGCTCCAGCAACACCGCCACGGACACGGCGCCCCGCAACCGACCCCGACCCTCGACCGGCTCCCGGCCCGGGTCGGGGTTCGGCTCCGGGTCGTGGTCGAAGAGCAGGTCGTACTCGGTGCGGCTCAGGCACAGGTATTCCAGCGCGGTCTCGAACCGCACCGGGTAACGCCACAGGTGCCGGCCGAAGTCGGCCGGCTCGTGCGCCGGGTCGAGCGCGAACTCGGTGATGTCGCGCCGGAACCGGCGCATCGCCTCGAACCGGCTGCCGCCCATCTCCTCCAGGTAGGCGCGGTCCACGTCCAGGCCCCGGTCGTACGGCAGGGTCGGCGCGCTCAGATCGGCGCGCAGGGCCTCGTACGCGGCCGCGGCCGCCGGCGTCACGTCGTCCGCGGCCGGCGAGGAGTGCTGCGGCACGGCGGCCAGCAGCGTGACCGGATCGTGCGCGAACGGCGCGCTCTCCGCGTCCCCGCATCCGCCCGCGCAGTCCCCGCACCCACCACCGCAGGAGCCGCCGCAGCCACCGCCGCAGCCACCGCCGCAGCCGCCGTTGCAAGAGCCGCCGCAGGAGCCCGCGGACCCGGCGCAGGCCGGCTCGGCGGCGTAGGGCGCGTCCGACACCGGCGCCAGCGCGTGCCCGGCCAGCTCCGTGGTCGCGGTGTCGAACACCGCCCCGCCGATGACCGGGCCGCCGGTCGCGACCGCGCCGGCCAGCGCCTCCAGGCTCTCCAGCACCAGGTCCACCGCCGGCACCGGCGTGACCAGGTTGGCCGCCGTCACCGCCAGCGCGCCGAGCGGACCGCGCCGCCCGGCCACCGCGGTCCCGAGCGGGTCGCCGCCCTGCGGGTCCGCGCAGGTCGCCTCCGTGCCCAGCCGCAGCAGGTCGTGCAGGTAGGCCACCGGCCCCAGCGGCGAGAGGTGCTCGGGCGGCACGCAGTCGACCAGCTCGCCGTCGTTGACCGGCGCGAAGGTGCCCGGCGGCGGGGGAGCGGGGGCGGTCGACCCGCCGGCCGCGGCCTGGATCTCGGCCGCGTACGGGTAGGCGACCGACCCGTCCAGCGCGGCCTGGAAGTCGGCCGGCGACAGCGCGGCGACCGCGGCGGCCGAGTCGAAGCCGCGCGCGTAGAGCGCCTCCATCAGCGAGAACCGCAGCTCGGCGCGCGGGTCCGGGGCGGCCGCGAACGCGGTCAGGGCGTCCAGCGCGTCCAGCGCGTCGAGCCGCTGCACCAGCCAGGCCTGCGCGTCCGGGTCGTCCGGGAAGGTGTCGGTCACCGCGGGCGCGAACGCCGCCCCGCGGGGCGCGCCGACGGCGTAGGTCCCGCCGCCGTGGGCCGCGTACGCCGCGGCGAACCGGCTGAGCACGTCCCCGACCGGGATCCCCAGCGACGGCGGGGCCGCCGGCACCGGCACCACCGGCGCCGGGACGGTGAACGGGACGGCGAAGAACCGCCGCAGGTTGGCCAGGAACGCGTCCACCTGGTCGGCCGGCGTGCTCTGCGGCGCGACCTGGGTGAACGGCGGCAGCAGGTCCAGGCGCGG
>DATINN010000468.1:0-4821 GCA_035474175.1 Mycobacteriales bacterium
GCGCATCGTCAAGGCCGAGCTCAAGGGGCTCAAGGACGAAGAGCCGGCCGCGCAGCCGATGGCCGCGCAGCCGGTGGCGCAGCCGATGGCGGTGTAGCCGGTGGCGGTCGAGCCGATCACCGTGCAGCCCATCACGGTCGAGCCGATCGCCCCCGTCACCCCGGTGACGCCCGAGGCCCCGACCCGCTAGGCGGCCCGCCAGGTCGGCCCGCCAGGCGGCCGCGCCGACCCGTCTGACGCCCGGACGCGCCAGCGGCGGGCGGTGCCCCCGGGTGCCAAGCCCTAGAGGCGGCGGGCGTCGGTGACCTCGCCGACCAGCTCCTCCAGCGCGTCCTCCAGCATCACCACGCCGGTCAGCCGCCCGCCGGCGTCGACCACCCGGATCAGGTGCGCGCCGGTGGTCTGCATCTGCCGCAGCGCCGCCCGCAGCGAGGAGTCCGCGCCGACCGCGGGCAGCGCCCGGATCAGCGCCGGGTCCATCGGCCGGTCCCGGTCCGCGGTCCCGAGCAGGTCCTTGACGTGGACGTACCCGGTCATGGCGCCGTCCAGGACGACCGGGAAGCGGGAGTAGCCGGTCCGGGCGACCAGGGTCTCGATCTCGGCCGGGGTGACCGAGGCCGGCACCGTGACCAGCGAGGAGACCGGCACCACGACCCCGGCCACGGTCCGCTCGTCGAAGGCCAGCGCGTCGGACAGCAGCCGCTCGGCCCCCGCCTCCAGCAGCCCCTCCCGGCGCGACTCGGCCAGCAGCCCGGCCACCTCCTCCCGGGTGAACGCGCTGGTCACCTCGTTCTTCGGGGTCACCCGCAGGGCCCGCAGGCCGAGGTTGGCCAGCGTGTTGAGGGCCACGATGACCGGCTTGAGCACGACGACCAGCCCGGACAGGGGCGGCCCGAGCAGCAGCGCGGCCCGGTCGGGACCGGCCAGGGTCAGGTTCTTGGGCACCATCTCGCCCACCACGACGTGCAGGAACACCACCACGGCCAGCGCGAGCGCGAACGCGACCGGGTGCCGGACCGACTCCGGCAGGCCGGCCGCGCGGAAGGCCGGGTCGAGCAGGTGGGCGACGGCCGGCTCGCCCAGCGCGCCGAGCCCGAGCGAGCAGATCGTGATGCCGAGCTGGGCCCCGGCCAGCATCAGCGACACCCGCTCCATCGCCCGCAGCGTGATCCGCACCCGCCGGCTCGGCCGGCCGGCCGACCCGGCCCGCTGCTCGACCGCGGTCCGCCGGGCCGAGATCAGCGCGAACTCGGCCGCCACGAAGAACGCGTTCGCCGCCAGCAGCAGCACCGCGACGATCACGGCGGCACCGTCGCTCACAACGGCACCTCGATCCCGACCTGGTCGACCCGGAAGCCGTCCATCGCGACCACGGTGATCCGGGCCCCGGCCAGCTCGACCTGCTCGCCCGGCTCCGGGATCCGGTCCAGGTAGGCGGTGACCAGCCCGCCCAGCGTCTCGTAGCGCCGGGGGTCGCGGGGCAGCTCGATGCCGGTCAGCTCGGCCACCTCGTCCGGCCGCAGCAGCCCGGACAGCACCCAGCCGCCGCCGGGCAGCTGCCGGGCCGGCCGCTCGGCCGGGTCGTGCTCGTCCTGCACCGGCCCGACCAGCTCCTCGACCAGGTCCTCCAGGGTCACCACGCCGGCCGTCCCGCCGTACTCGTCCACGACCACGGCCAGCTGCAGCCCCCGCTGGCGGAACTCCAGCAGCAGGTCGTCCAGCTCCAGCGTCTCCGGTACGAACAGGGCCGGCTCCATCACGTCCCGGACCGGGGTGGTGTCCCGCCGCTCGAACGGGACCAGCGGCACGTGCTTGGCGTGCACCACGCCGACCACGTCGTCCAGGCCGTCCGGGCCCAGCACCGGGAAGCGGGACCGCCCGGTCCGCCGGGACGTCGCGACCACCGCCGAGACCGGGTCGCCGGCCGTCAGCGTGGCCAGCCGCACCCGCGGGGTCAGCACGTCCCGGGCCCGCTTGTCCGGGAAGGAGACCGAGCGGACGAAGAGCATCGCGGTGTCCTGGCCGAGCGTGCCCTGGGCGGCCGAGCGGCGGACCAGCGAGACCAGCTCCTCGGCGGAGCGGGCGCTGGCCAGCTCCTCGGCCGGCTCCACCCCGACGGCCCGGACCAGCCGGTTGGCGCTGCCGTTGAGCAGCGTGATCACCGGCCGGAAGGCGGCGGTGAAGCCGCGCATGAGCCCCTGCACGGCCCGCGCGGTCTGGATCGGCCGGGCGATGGCCAGGTTCTTGGGGATCAGCTCGCCGGCCACCATCGTCACCGCGGTCGCCAGCACCAGCGACACCACCACCGACACGCCCTCGGCCGTGCCGGTCGAGAAGCCGACCGCCTCGAACGGCGCGTGCAGCAGCGACGCCACCGCCGGCTCGGCCAGGAAGCCGATGAGCAGGTTGGTGATCGTGATGCCGAGCTGGGCGCCGGAGAGCTGGGTGGACAGCTGCCGCAGCGCCGCCAGCACGCCGGCGGCCCCGCGGTCGCCGCGCTCGGCGGCCCGCTCCACCGACGCCCGGTCGACGGTCACCAGGGCGAACTCGGCCGCGACGAAGATCCCGCACGCCAGCACCAGGGCCAGGCTGAGCAGGACGAGGAGCCAGTCGATCAGCACGAGGCCCGGCTATGGCAGGGGTCGCCGGTCACCGGCCGAGCTTACCCAGCGTGCTCAGGCCGGCTCGGGCCGCAGCTCGGTGAGGCGCCAGTGGTTGCCGAACGGGTCGCGGAAGCCGGCGTCCACGCCGTAGAACCGCTCCTCGGGCTCGTCGGTGATCTCGACACCGCGCTCCCTGAGCTCCGCGGTCGTCTTGCGGCAGTCCTTGGTCACCAGGGCGCCGGGCCCGAGGATGCCCTTGGCCACCAGCTCGACGATCTGCGCGGCGGTGCCCTCGTCCACGGCCGGCGGCTCCGGCACGGCCAGCATCAGCGGCACGTCCGGCTGCTCCGGCGCGGTCACCAGCACGAACCGCAGGCCGTCGGACTCGATGTCGGTCTGCAGCGCGAAGCCGAGCTTGCCGACGTAGAAGTCCAGCGCCTCGTCCTGGTCGAGGACCCAGATGCAGACCAGCCCGATCTTGTCGATCATGTCTCTCCTCGTCCTGCGGTCGCGGTCGCGGGTGCGGGTGCGGGAGAAACCTAGGGCGCCGGGGGAGCGGGCGGCTTCTCCGTTCGCGCTCGGACCGCGCTGGTCAGCGCCGCCCGCATCGCCTCCACCGGGGCGGCGCGGCCGGTCATCAGCTCGACCTGGGCCGCGGCCTGGTGCAGCAGCATGGCCAGCCCGCTGACCACGGTGGCCCCGGCCTCCGTCGCGGCCGCGGCGAACCGGGTCGGCCAGGGCGCGTAGATCACGTCCAGCACGATCGTGCCCGGCGGGGTGAGGTCGTCGGCGGCGCCGGCCGGCAGGGTGGACACGACCACGTCGGCGGCCGGGATCGGCCCCGGCAGCCCGGCCCGCAGGCCCAGCCCGAGCCCGAGCCGCCGGGCGGTCTCCCGCAGCGGCCCGGCCCGGTCCGGGTCGCGCACCAGCACGACCGGCTCCCGGACGCCCAGCGTGCCCAGCGCCGCCAGCGCGGCCTGGGCCGTGCCGCCGGCACCCAGGATCACGGCGCTGCCCGGGGCGGACAGCCCGGCCTCGCCCAGCGCGGCGGCGATCCCGGCCACGTCGGTGTTGTACGCCACCCGCCGGCCGCCCAGGACCAGCGTGTTGGCCGCGCCGACCGCCGCCGCCAGCGGGTCGACCTCGTCCGCCACGGCCAGCGCCACCCGCTTCAGCGGCATGGTCAGCGACAGCCCGGCCCAGTCCGGCCCTAGCCCGGCCACCGTCCCGGCCAGCTCGTCCTCGCCGCAGTCGACCGCCGTGTACGCCCAGTCCGCCAGCCCCAGCGCCGCGTACGCCGCCGAGTGCAGCACCGGGGACAGCGAGTGCCCGACCGGCCGGCCGAGGACCGCCGCGCGCATCAGCTGTGGTCGTAGAAGCCGCGGCCGGACTTGCGGCCGAGCAGGCCGGCCTCGACCATCCGCAGCAGCAGCGGGGGCGCCGCGTACAGCGGCTCCTTGAACTCCTCGTACATCGAGTCGGCGACGGCGGCGCAGGTGTCCAGGCCGATCAGGTCGGCCAGCGCCAGCGGTCCCATCGGGTGGTTGGCCCCGCCCACCATCGCGGTGTCCACGTCCTCGGCGGTGGCCACGCCGGCCTCGACCATCCGGACGGCGGCGAGCAGGTAGGGCACCAGCAGCGCGTTGACCACGAACCCGGCCCGGTCCTTGCACAGCACGGTCTTCTTGCCCAGCCGCTCCTCGGCGAAGGCCCGGGCGGTGTCCACAGTGGACTGCGCCGTGAGCAGCGAGGGCACCAGCTCGACCAGCGGCAGCACCACCACCGGGTTGAAGAAGTGCATGCCCAGCACCCGTTCCGGGCCGGCGGTGACGGCGGCCAGCCGGGAGATCGGGATGGAGGAGGTGTTGCTGGCCAGCACGCAGTCCGGCCGGACGATCCCGCCCAGCTCCGCGTACAGCGCGGTCTTGGTCGGCTCGTGCTCGGTGATGGCCTCGATCACCAGGTCCCGGTCGGCCAGGTCGCCGAGGGCGGTGGTGGTCCGGATCCGGCCCAGCGCCGCGTCCCGGTCGGCCGCCGGCAGCTTCCCCCGGGACACCGCCCGCTCCAGCGACGCCGCGATCCGGTCCCGGCCGGCCGCGGCCAGCTCCGGCGTCACCTCCCGGACGACCACGTCGCAGCCGTTGCGGGCCGCGACCTCCGCGATGCCCGCACCCATGATCCCCGAGCCGATCACACCGACCGCCGTCATCAGACCTCC
>DATINN010000469.1:0-5611 GCA_035474175.1 Mycobacteriales bacterium
GGCGGCGGGTCCTCCCCCGGGGGCTCGTCCTCGCCGGGCGGGTCCTCCTCACCGGGTGGCTCCTCGTCCCCCGGCGGGTCCTCCTCGCCGGGTGGGAACGCGACGATCACGCCGGGCGGCGACAGCCAGTGGACCTCGGGCAACGGCGACGGGACGAAGCCGGGCGACCCCACGACCACGACGACGGACGGGGGGCCCGGGCAGACGCCCGGCGACCCCACGCAGCCGACGGACACCGACGGCGACGGGACCCCCGACTACCAGGACACCGACTCCGACAACGACGGCATCCCCGACTCGCAGGAGGGCGGCATGACGCCGCCGGGGACGCCGGTGCCGGGCACGCCGACCAGCCCGGGCACGCCCACCACTCCGGGCACGCCCACCAGTCCCGGCGACCCGACCAGTCCCGGCGACCCGGCGAGCCCCGGCGACCCGACCGGTGCCGGCGACCCGACGAGCCCGGGCGACCCGAGCGGGGCCGGCTCCGGCGACCCGGCGAGCCCGGGCGACCCGACCGGCCCGGTGGACACCGACGGCGACGGCACGCCCGACTACCAGGACACCGACTCCGACAACGACGGCATCCCGGACTCGGTCGAGCGGACCGGCAACCCGGACGCGTCGGTCGGGTCCGGCGTCAGCAGCACCCCGGTGACCCACCCCGGCGACACGACCAGCAGCTCCTTCGGCCCCGACAGCTCGGTGGGCAGCTCCATCGGGCCGGACCACGACGGCGACGGGATCGGCGACTCCACGGAATACGGGTCGGCCGGCACGCCGATGGCGCCGACCGACGTCGCGCCGAGCACCCCGGTCGGGACGATCGGTGCCGACAGCGCCGGGTCCGACTTCGGCGGCGGCAGCAGCGGCTCCGACCTGTCCGGCTCCGGCGGGGTCGGCACGGACCCGGGGAGCAGCGCAGACGTCGGCTCCCCGATCGGGGGCGGGAGCGGGTCCGTCGGCGGCGGGGGTTCCGTCGGCGGGCCCGTCCCGGACACGGCCACCAGCACCCCGGTCGACCCGGCGTCGCTGACCGGCGGCGGTTCGGTCGGCTCGGGATCGGGGACGGTCGGGGTCGGCGGGGAGGCGACCGGTGGCGGTGCCACCACGGCGGCCACGCCGGGCGGCCTGCCGGTGGCGGCCGCGGTCGCGCCGGTCGGCGTGCTCGGGGCGGCCGGCGCCGCCGCCTGGGCCGTGCACCGCAAGCGCAAGCAGGACAACGAGGACGCCACCGAGGACGAGGACGACTACCTGTGAGCGCGCCGGTGGCGGTCAGTGGTGAGGTCGGGCGCGGCGGGAGGGGATCGCGGTGAGCGGACGGGACGCGTGCTACGCGCTGCCGGAGCTGCAGCAGTGGGAGACGGCGCGGGTCGACAACTACGTCTGGGGTGACCCGGCCGCGATCCAGGCGTACGGCCGGGGGCTCGACACCGCCGGCACGGACCTCGCCGCGGTCGCCGACAGCCTCAACGGCATGAACGTGGCCGACTTCTGGACCGGCCCGGCGGCGCAGGCGTTCACCGAGCTCAAGGGCCGGGTCGCGCCGGCCGTGCGGGGCCTGGCGACCATGCAGAAGGACTCGGCCACCGCGCTGAACACCTGGCAGCAGCACCTCGGGGTCTACCGGGAGGACTGCACCACCGCCATCACCACCGGGCGGGCCGGCTGGCACCTCTACCAGACCACGTCCTGCGACAACGCCGACGCGCAGACCAAGATGAACAACGGCAAGACCGGCATCACCAACGCGGAGAGCGGCCGCAACACCGCCGGGCAGACCTGCAAGACCGCGCTCGAGGCGGCCGCCGCGAAGGCCGACGTGCCGACCGCGCCGCCGGCGCCGGCGGGCGTGCCGGGGCAGATCTCCACCGTCCCCGGCCAGGTCGGCACGGCGCCGTCCGGGCGGGAGCCGGTGCCGTTCACCGGGCCGATCCCGGCCGGCCAGCCCCGGCCGTACGTGGACCCGGCCAACGGCCGGATCGTGGTGCCGCGGCCCGGGCCGTGGGCGATCGGCAAGCAGCCCTGGGACTACGCCGACGGGTCGCCGGGCTCCAACCCGATCACCCAGCCGAGCCAGGTCGTCACCCAGCCCGTCGGGCAGAACCCGTACATCCCCTCGACGCCGCCGGCGGACACGTCGACGCTGGGCATCTCGCCGTCCGGCCGGCCGCCGGTCCCGTTCACCGGGCCGACCGTCGACGGCAAGCCGCAGTACGTCGACCCGACCAACGGCCGGATCGTCGTCCCCGCCATGGGGCCGTACGCGACCGGCAAGCGACCCTGGGTGTACGCCAACTGATCCTGCGGGTGTGGACGGCCCCGGCGGGGAAAGACCCGGGTCATGGTGACCAAGGAGGAGTTCTCCGTCGCGGTGCCGCCGAGCGGTGTCGGCCTGGAGGGCGTGCGGGAGGCGGCGGCGCACTGCCGCGCCTGCCCGCTGTGGGAGCCGGCCACGCAGACGGTGTTCGGGCTCGGGCCGGCCGACGCGCGGGTGCTGTTCATCGGCGAGCAGCCCGGCGACGTCGAGGACCGCAAGGGTGAGCCGTTCGTGGGGCCGGCCGGCAAGCTGCTCGACCGGGCGCTGGTGGAGGCCGGGATCGACCGCAGCCAGACGTACGTGACCAACGCGGTGAAGCACTTCCGGTTCACCCAGACCGGCAAGCGGCGGCTGCACCAGACACCCGGGCCGGAGCACGTCGCGGCCTGCCATCCGTGGCTGGACGCCGAGCTGACGCTGGTCAACCCGGAGCTGGTGATCTGCCTGGGGGCGACGGCGGCCAAGGCGATGTTCGGGCCGTCGTTCCGGATCACCAAGCAGCGCGGGCAGCTGGTGCCGCTGGAGGCGCCGGCCGCGCTCGGCGGGGAGGGGTCGCTCTTCGACGAGCCCGAGGACGCGGCGGTGAAGTCGGCCTGGATCATGGCGACCGCACACCCGTCCGCGGTGCTGCGGGTGCCCGAGGAAGGCCGCCAGGTCGCGTACGACGCGCTCGTCGCCGACCTGCGCACCGGCGCCGCCGCCCTCGCCTGAACGGCGCGCCGGGGCGGGTCAGTGGTCGGAGGGGGCGGTGTTGCGGAGGGCGGCCTCGTCGGCGGCCAGCGGGCGCAGGGTGCCTTCGATCGGCTCGCCGGTCACCGGGTCCAGCTCCGGCACGCCGACCAGCGGGTCCTCGGGGTCGCGGGTCTCCGGGCCGTGGTGGGCGGCCGCGTCGTAGTGCCGGAACGCCGGCACCAGCGCGACCGCGACCAGCACCAGCGCCACCGACGCGATCCCGCCCGCCACCCAGGAGAACGTCGCCCCGGCCACCGCCGCCGTAGCGCCGGCCCGCACATCGCCCAGCCGCGGCCCGCCCGCGACCACCACAACGAACACGCCCTGCAACCGGCCCCGCATCTCGTCCGGCGCGTACACCTGCAGGATCGTCTGCCGCAGGACCGAGGAGACCAGGTCGGCCGCCCCGGCCACGGCCAGCAGCGCGACCGTGACCCACAGCGTGCGGCCCAGCCCGGCCAGCGCCACCGCGGTCCCCCAGCCGACGATCGCGCAGGTCAGCGCCACGCCCTGGCGCCGGACGCGGCCGATCCAGCCGGAGGACAGCCCGCCCAGCACCGCCCCCATCGAGATCGCCGCGAACAGCCAGCCGACCGCGCCCTCCCCGCCGAAGCGCTCGGCCGACACCTCCGGGAACAGCGCCCGCGGCATCGCGAACACCATCGCGATGATGTCCACCCCGAACGACATCAGCAGCACCGGCCGCCCGGCGATGAACTGCAGCCCGTCGATCACCGAGCGCAGCCCCGGCCGGGTCAGCGCGGAGGCGGCGGTCAGCGGCGGGAGCGGCGGCAGGCGGAGCGCCGCGTACAGGGCGACGGTGAACAGCACGGCGTCGGTCGCGTACGCCACCGCGAAGCCGCCCCAGCGGGCGATGATCACGCCGGCCAGCAGCGGCCCGGCGACGGTGCCGACGTTGGTGACGGTGAAGTTGAGCGTGTTCGCGGCCGGCACCTCGGCCCGGGACAGCAGCCGGGGCAGGATCGCGTTGCGGGTCGGCGACGCCACCGCGAACGCGGCCGACTGCACGGCCACCAGCCCCAGGATCAACCCGACCGAGTCCAGCCCGAGCAGCGCCTGGACCAGCAGCCCCAGCGTGACCAGCCAGGTCAGCGTCGCGGACACCAGCAGCAGCATCCGCCGGTCGACCGCGTCCGCGACCGCGCCGCCCCACAGCCCGAACACGATCAGCGGCAGCAGCCCGACCAACCCGAGGATCCCGACCCAGAACGACGAGCGGGTGATCTCGTACACCTGGACCGGGACGGCGACGGCGGTCACCTGGAAGCCGACGAACGACACGCCCTGCCCGACGAACAGCCGCCGGTAGTCGCGGTGCCGCAGGGGCCGGGTGTCGATCGCCAGCCCGCGGAGCCGACCGCTCACGGCGACAACCGCTCGACCACCCAGTCGCCGGACGGCTCGTGCCGGAAGCGCAGCCGGTCGTGCAGCCGGGCCGGGCGGCCCTGCCAGAACTCCACCGTCTCCGGCGCGACCAGGAAGCCGCCCCAGTCGGCCGGCGCCGGGACCTCGGCCGGACAGCGCTCGGCCAGGTCGGCGACGGCCGCCTCCAGCACGGCCCGGGACGGCACCACGGACGACTGCGCGCTGGCCGCCGACGCGAGCTGGCTGTCCCGGGGCCGGGAGTGGAAGTAGGCCGCGGACTCCTCGGCCGACACCCGGGACGCGGTCCCGGTGACCACCACCTGCCGCTCCAGCGGCACCCACGAGAACACGAGCGCGACCTGCGGGTTGGCCGCCAGCTCGCGGCCCTTGCGGGACCCGTAGTTGGTGAAGAACGTGAACCCGGCCGCGGACACGCCCCGCAGCAGCACGGTCCGCACGGACGGGGCCCCGGCCGGGGACGCCGTGGCGACCACCATCGCGTTCGGCTCGCCGATCAGCTCGGACGCGGTGGCCTCGTCGTACCAGCGGGTGAACTGCGTCACCCAGTCCGCGGCCAGGTCCTCCTCGGCCAGGGATCCGCGGGCGTACGAGCGGCGGGAGCTGAGGTCGGGCACCGTTCGATTTTCCTCCTCCTCATCCACAGCCGCCCGACCGGTGTCGCTTCCGGCGGCCCGGATGGGCAAGATGGCGGCACAGACTTCTCGACTGCTGGGAGACAGCCCGATGCCGGAGGACTTCAAGCCGGGGCTCGAAGGCGTCGTCGCCTTCGAGACCGACATCGCCGAGCCGGACAAGGAAGGCAACGCGCTGCGCTACCGCGGCGTCGACATCGAGGACCTGGTCGGCCGGGTCGCGTTCGGCAACGTGTGGGGCCTGCTGGTGGACGGCAAGTTCAACCCGGGGCTCCCGCCGGCCGAGCCGTTCCCGATCCCGGTGCACTCCGGCGACATCCGGGTCGACGTGCAGAGCGCGGTCGCGATGATGGCGCCGTACTGGGGGCTCGGGCAGTTCACCGACATCGACGACGACCAGGCCCGCGAGGACCTGGCCCGCATCTCGGTGACCGCGATGTCCTTCGTGGCCCAGTCCGCCCGCGGGCTCGGCCTGCCGGCCGTCCCGCAGAAGCAGATCGACCAGGCCGCCACGATCGAC
>DATINN010000470.1:0-8096 GCA_035474175.1 Mycobacteriales bacterium
CACCGGCTACGGCCGGGCCTACCGGGAGCGGCTGCGGCGGCAGTGGGGCATCGTCGACGTCGAGGACTGCGTGGCCGTGGTGCAGGCGCTGGTCCGCGACGGGCTGGCCGACGGCGCCCGGCTGGCCATCCGCGGCGGCTCCGCCGGCGGCTGGACCACGCTGGCCGCGCTCACCGGCACCGACACGTTCGCCGCCGGGACGTCGTACTACGGGGTGGCGGAGCTGATCGCCTTCGCCGCGGACACCCACGACTTCGAGTCCCGATACGTGGACGGGCTGGTCGGCACGCTGCCCGAGGACCGCGACGTGTACGTCGAGCGCGCGCCGCTGTCGCACGTGGACCGGCTGGACCGGCCGGTGCTGCTGCTGCAGGGCCTGGACGACAAGGTCGTGCCGCCGTCGCAGGCGGAGCTGTTCGTGGCCGCCCTGGAGAAGAAGGGGATCCCGCACGCCTACCTGGCCTTCGAGGGCGAGCAGCACGGCTTCCGGCGGCAGGAGACGGTGATCGCCGCGCTGGAGGCGGAGCTGTCCTTCTACGGGCAGGTGTTCGGCTTCGAGCCGCCGGGGGTGCCGAGGCTGGCGCTATCCCACGGGAACGAAGGCTGACAGCAGCAGCCAGGACACCGCGGCGGCCGGCAGCAGGGAGTCCAGCCGGTCCATCAGGCCGCCGTGGCCGGGCAGCAGCGTGCCCATGTCCTTGATGCCGAGGTCGCGCTTGATCATCGACTCGCCGAGGTCGCCCAGCGTCGCGGTCACCACCATGGCCGCGCCGAACAGGGCGCCCTGCCACCAGTGGGCGCCGAAGAACTGGGTCAGGAACACGATCCCGCCGGCCACGCAGGCGAGCGTCGAGCCGGCGAAGCCCTCCCAGGACTTGGCCGGGCTGACCGTCGGGGCCATCGGGTGGCGGCCGAACAGGACGCCGGCCGCGTAGCCCCCGACGTCGCTGCAGACCACGGTCGCGATGAAGGTGACCACCCGGCGGGCACCGTCGTCCGGCACCGCCAGCAGCACCGCGAAGCCGGCCAGGAACGGCACGTACAGGGCGACGAACACCGACGTCGAGACGTCCCGCAGGTAGCCGACCGGGCCGTCGGCCAGCCGCCAGACGACGCAGGCCAGCGCGGTCAGCAGGAACGCCACCATCAGCGCCCCGTCGCCGCGGAACCAGGCCAGCAGGTCCATCGCCGCCGTCCCGGCCAGCAGCGGCAGCAGCGGCGGCCGGGCCTCGGCCTTGCCGACCGCCCGCACCAGCTCCCAGACCGCGCCCAGGATCACCGCCAGCAGCAGCAGCACGAAGCCGAACCGGAACGTGAACAGCGTCCCGATCACGAGCCCGCCCAGCACGAGACCCACGCCGATCGCGGCCGGCAGGTTGCGGCCGGCGCCGCGCCGCCGACGCTGCGACTCCACCGACTCCGTCGCCACCCCGGCCGCCTCTCCTCGTGCTCAGACCTCGAGCAGCTCCGCTTCCTTGTGCTTGACCGCCTCGTCGACCGTGGCCACGTAGCGGGCCGTCGTCTCGTCGAGCTCCTTCTCGGCCCGGCGCACGTCGTCCTCGCCGGCCTCGCCGTCCTTCGCGAACCGCTCCAGCTGGTCCTTCGCGTGCCGGCGGATGTTGCGGATGGACACCTTCGCGTCCTCGCCCTTGCTGCGGGCGACCTTGCCCAGCTCCCGCCGGCGCTCCTCGGTCAGCTGCGGGAACACCACCCGGATGACCATGCCGTCGTTGGTGGGGTTGACCCCGAGGTCGCTGTCGCGGATCGCCTTCTCGATCGCATTCAGCTGACTCGGGTCGTACGGCTTGATGACGGCCATCCGGGCCTCGGAGACCGTGATCGTCGCCATCTGCGGCACCGGCGTCGGCGCGCCGTAGTAGTCCACGTGCAGCCGGGCGAACATGGACGGGCTGGCCCGTCCCGTCCGCAGGGTGCCGAGGTCGTCGCGGGAGACCGCGACGGCCTTCTCCATCTTCTCTTCCGCTTCGAAGAGCGTCTCGTCGATCACAGGAACCTCCCGGTCGGCCGCTGCGGGTCAGGTCGCCGAGCTGACCAGCGTGCCGATCCTCTCACCGGAGACGGCACGCGTGATGTTGCCCTCGGTCAGAACATCGAAGACGACGATCGGCAGGTGGTTGTCCATGCAGAGGCTGACCGCCGTGGCGTCGGCGACCTTGAGCCCACGCTTGAGGACCTCGTCGTACTGAACGGTCTCGAAGAAGGACGCATCGGGCACCAGCTTCGGGTCCGCGTCGTAGACACCGCGCACACCGTTTTTGCCCATCAGCAGCACCTGGCAGCCGATCTCCAGGGCCCGCTGGGCGGCGCAGGTGTCGGTGGAGAAGAACGGCACCCCGAGGCCGCCGCCGAAGATCACCACGCGGCCCTTCTCCAGGTGCCGGATCGCGCGGCGCGGGATGTAGGGCTCGGCGACCTGGCCCATCGTGATCGCCGTCTGCACCCGGGTCTCGATGCCCTGCTTCTCCAGGAAGTCCTGGAGGGCGAGGCAGTTCATCACCGTGCCGAGGATGCCCATGTAGTCGGCCCGGGCGCGCTCCATGCCGCGCTCGGCCAGCTCCTGGCCGCGGAAGTAGTTGCCGCCACCGGTGACGACCGCGACCTGGACCCCGGACCGGACCGCCGCGGCGATCTCGGCCGCGATCCGGGCCACCACGTCCGGCTCCACGCCGAGGGCGCCGCGGCCGGCCAGGGCCTCGCCGGACAGCTTCACCAGCACCCGGCGCCAGCCGTGGCCGTCCCGCTCCGGCTCGGCCTTGGGGAACACCGCGACCCGGCCGTCGGCATACCGCCCGGTGCCGCCGGGGTCGAGCGCGAGGTCGCCCCCGTCGTACGCGGACTCGATCCGGGGGTCGTCGAACCGGTCACCCGGCGGGGGGAAGGCGTCGTCGTCGTCACTCACCGCAGAAGCCTCCCCACCTGCCGGGCCGGTCGTCGTCGTGCTCGGCTCAGGCGCCGACCTCGAACCGGGCGAACCGGGTCACCGTAACGCCCGCGCCCTCCAGGAGCTGACGCATGGTCTTCTTGCCGTCCTGGACCGAGGACTGCTCGATCAGCACGTTGTCCTTGAAGAAGCCGTTGAGCCGGCCCTCCACGATGCGGGCCAGCGCCTGCTCCGGCTTGCCCTCCCGGCGGGCGGTCGCCTCGGCGATGCGGCGCTCGCTGGCGACGACGTCCTCGGGGACGTCCTCGCGGGTGACGTAGACCGGGCGCATGGCCGCGACCTGCATGGCCGCGCCGTGGGCGGCGCCCTCGTCGGCGCCGGTGAACTCGACCAGCACGCCGACCTGCGGCGGGAGGTCGGGGTTGCGGCGGTGCAGGTAGGTCTCGACGGTGCCGTCGAAGACGGCGAGCTTGCTCAGCACGAGCTTCTCGCCGATCACGCTGGAGACGGACTCGATGTTCTCCCGGACGGTCTTGCCGTCGGCGAGCTTCTCCTCCAGCAGGGTCTCCACGTCGGCCGGCTTGGTCATGGCCGCGTGGGCCACGATGTTGTTGGCCAGCGTCTGGAAGTCCTCGTTCTTGGCCACGAAGTCCGTCTCGCAGGAGAGCTGGATCATCGCGCCCTCGGCCGCGGCGACGAGGCCGTTGGTGGCGTCCCGGCCGCCGAGCTTGTTGAGCTTCGCGCCCGCCTTGATGCGCAGCGCCTCGGCGGCCTTGTCGAAGTCGCCCTCGGCCTCGGTCAGGGCGTTCTTGCTGTCCATCATGCCCGCGCCGGTGAGGTCGCGGAGCTTCTTCACGTCCGCTGCGCTGATGGTTGCCATTGCTCGCTTCCTGCTCTCGTTTTCGTCACGTCTGCGCTCATGCCGGTCCGCGGCGCGCCGGTGAGGCTGCGCCGCGGACCCGTACTGCCCTCGTCAGCCGGCCGGGGTCTCCGGGCTGCTGGTGCCGTTGACACCGGCGGCCGCGCCGACGGTCGCCTCGACCGGGACCTCCGCGGGCGCCTCCACCGGCGCACCGGCGGACTGGCCGCCGTTGACCAGCAGGTTGCGCTCCCACTCCGGCAGCGGCTCGTCCGTGCCCAGCTGGCCGGTCGGCTCCGGCTTCTCGGCCTCGGCGCCGTCGCGGCCCGCGTTGGCGTTGGAGCTGGCCCGGCTCATCAGGCCCTCGGCCACGGCGTCGGCGACCACCCGGGTCAGCAGGGCGGCGCTGCGGATCGCGTCGTCGTTGCCCGGGATCTTGTAGTCGACCTCGTCCGGGTCGCAGTTGGTGTCCAGGATCGCCACCACCGGGATGCCCAGCTTGCGGGCCTCGCCGACCGCGATGTGCTCCTTCTTGGTGTCGATCACCCAGATGGCGCTCGGCACCCGGGCCATGTCCCGGATCCCGCCCAGCGTGCGCTCCAGCTTGATCCGCTCGCGGGAGAGGATCAGCTGCTCCTTCTTGGTGAGCGCCGCGTGGCTGCCGGTCTGCTCCATGACCTCGAGCTCCTTGAGGCGCTGGAGCCGCTTGTAGACGGTCTGGAAGTTGGTGAGCATGCCGCCCAGCCAGCGCTGGTTGACGAACGGCATCCCGACCCGCTGCGCCTGCTCGGCGACGACTTCCTGGGCCTGCTTCTTCGTGCCCACGAAGAGGATCGTGCCGCCGTGCGCCACGGTCTCCTTGATGAACTCGTACGCCTTGTCGATGTACGTCAGCGTCTGCTGCAGGTCGATGATGTAGATACCGTTGCGCTCGCTGAAGATGAACCGCTTCATCTTCGGGTTCCACCGGCGGGTCTGGTGCCCGAAGTGGACGCCGCTGTCGAGCAGCTGCTTCATGGTGACGACGGCCATCCGTCGCGCCTCCTCCGCCGGGCTTCGGCAGCCCGGCCTTGCGGTTCTCGGTTGTCGCGACGACCGGGTGGCCGCCGCCCTGGTGTCCGGCGTCGCGGTCGTCCGTGCTCTCCGGTGCGGGAGAGACCGAGGGTGGCCGCCACCTCCCACATGATGGGAGGAGGACACGCGAAGTCGACCCGCCGTGACGAGTCGCACGCCTAGCATACGGCTCCCGTGACCCGGAGTGCCAAACCGCTGTCCACAGGCGGGGCGGTCGTCCACAGTTCGCGTTCTCGGGGTGCCGGGTCTCGGGCTTCCGCGGCACCGTCCGGGCCATGTCTTTGCGCCGCGTGTCGCTCGTCCTGCTGATCCTCCTCGCCCTCCCCGCAGCACCACCCGCGGCCACCGCTCCTCGGGCCGGCTGGCGATGGACAGTGGTGTTCGCCATGCCTGGGGCGCCGGCGCCCGGCGCTCCCCCGGGTGCCCGGGGGTGGCCGGCAGTCCCTCTCACCCCCGCCGCGGCGCCGGCCGCGGCCACCACTCCTCGGGCCGGCCGGCAATGGGTTCTCGCTGTGCCCGCGGCGGGCGCGCCCGCCGGTCCCCGCGGTGGTTGGGGGTGGCCGCTGGCGGGGCGGCCGGGGGTGACGCGGGCGTTCGACCCGCCGGCGTCGGCGTACGGGCCGGGGCACCGGGGGGTCGACCTGGGCGGGGTGCCGGGCCAGGCGGTGCTGGCGGCCGGGGCCGGCACGGTGGTGTTCGCCGGGGTGCTGGCCGGGCGGGGCGTGGTGTCCGTCGACCACGCCGGCGGCCTGCGCACCACCTACGAGCCGCTGGTCGTCACGGTCCGGGCCGGTGCCGCCGTCGCCCGCGGCGCCGTGCTGGGCCGGCTCGCCGCCGGACACGCCGGCTGCCCCGTCGCGGCCTGCCTGCACTGGGGCCTGCGGCGTGGCCCGGTCTACCTCGACCCGCTGTCCCTGCTGCGGCCGCGCGCGGTCCGCCTGCTGCCGCTGACCGGGGAGCTGGGCTCACGCCCGCGGGTGAGCCTGCCGGTAGGCGGCGCGCAGCCGTTCGACCGAGACGTGGGTGTAGATCTGCGTGGTCGACAGGCTGGCGTGGCCGAGGATCTCCTGCACCGCGCGCAGGTCGGCGCCGCCCTCCAGCAGGTGGGTGGCGGCGGAGTGCCGCAGCCCGTGCGGCCCGAGGTCGGGCGCATCCGGCAGCGCGGCCAGGTGCTCGTGCACGAGCCGGCGGACGGCGCGCGGGTCGACCCGGCCGCCCTTCGCCCCCAGCACCAGCGCGGGCCCGCTGCCCGCGACCGCCAGCGCGGGCCGCCCCCGCCGCAACCACGCGTCCAGCGCCCGCTCGGCCGGCCCGCCGAACGGGACGGACCGCTCCTTGTCGCCCTTGCCGACGACCCGGACCACCCGCCGGTGCCGGTCCACGTCGTCGACGTCGAGCCCGACGAGCTCGCCGACCCGGATGCCGGTGGCGTAGAGCAGCTCCAGCACGAGCCGGTCCCGCAACCCGAGCGGGCTGTCGTCCGCCGGCAGCTCGACCAGGGCGGTGGCCTGGTCCTGTCGCAGCACCGGCGGCAGCGTGCGGTGCGCGCGGGGGCTGGCGAGCTGGGTCCCGGGGTCGGCGGTGATCAGACCGGCGTGCTGGGCCCACGCGGTGAAGGTGCGGGCCGCGGCGGCCCGCCGGGCCAGCGTGGTGCGGGCCGCGCCGGTGCTCCGCAGCCGCGCCAGCCAGCTCCGCAGCACCTGCACGTCGAGCTCGTCCAGCTCCCGGCACCCCATCCGGCCGGCGTGGTCGAGCAGCCCGACGACGTCGGTCAGGTATGCCCGCACCGAGTGCGGCGACAGGTTCCGCTCCAGCGCAAGGTGCCGCTCGAACCGATCGACCGCTCCCCCGAGCTTGTCGGGCAGCCCGGCCCGGCGCGCCGCGGTCGACCCCGACCGGTGCGCGGCCGCACCGTCGTGTGCAGCGGGGTGTCCGCCGGTGGCACCCGTCGTTCCGGCGCTGGCCACGCTGCTGGCACTCGTCCCACCGGTGCCGGCCACGCCGCTGGCACCCGTCGCTCCGGCGCCGGCCACGCCGCTGGCCCCCGTCGCTCCGGCGCTGGCCACGCCCTGACGGTGCCGCGCCCCCGGCACCGAGTCAAGATCATCCGCGCCGCCAGGGATCGGGTCGTGCAGGTCCCCGGCCGGTCAGCGGGGACTGCGGGCGGTCAGCGGGGACTGCGGGCGGTGGGGGTGAGGCGCCAGCCGGTGGGGGTGGCCTCGACGAAGCCCTTGAGCTCCAGGGCGGGGAGGCAGCGGAGGACGTCGAGGGGCGGGACGCCGCAGGCGACCGCGATCCGGTCGGGCGAGGCGGCGCCGGTGGTCGGCAGGCCGTCGAGGATCTGGCGGGCCAGCGGGGCCAGGGCGTCACGGGGCACCGGTGGCGCCTGCCGGCGCTCGGCCAGGTCCGCACCGAAGGCGCCGACCGCCTCCACGACCTCGGCCGCCCGGGTCACCAGGACGGTCTCCGGACGCCCGCGCAGCAGCTCGTGCACGCCGGCCGACTCGTGCGACGTCACCGGCCCGGGCACGCCCATCACCACCCGGTCCATCCGCAGCGCCTGCCGGGCGGTGGCGAGCGAGCCGCTGCGCAGCCCGGCCTCGACCACGACGACGCCGGCGGTCAGCCCGGCCACGAGCCGGTTGCGGACCAGGAACCGGTGCCGCTGCGGGGTCGCGTCCGGCGGGAACTCGCTGACCAGCAGGCCGTCCCGGGCGATCCGGCCGAAGAGCTGTTCGTGCGAGCGCGGGTACGGCCGGAGCAGGCCGCCGGCCACGATCGCGATCGTCAGCCCCTCGGCGGCCAGCGCGCCCCGGTGCGCGGCGGCGTCGATGCCGAACGCGCCGCCCGACACGACCGCCCACCCCCGCCGGGCCAGGTCGCTGCCGATCGTGCCGGCGACGTGCAGGCCGTACGGGGTCGCGCTGCGCGACCCGACCACGCCCACCGCCCGCGCGAAGGCCGCATCCAGCCGCGCCTCCCCCAACGCCCACAACGCCAGCGGCGGTGTCAGCTCGATCTTCTCGCCCGGCTCGCCGGAGCCACTCGCCTCGCCGCTGCGGCGGGTGGGGCGCTCGCGGGCGTAGGCGAGCAGCATCGGGTGCAGGGCGGTGTCCGGCCACTCGCGGTCCTCCGGGGTCACCAGGCGGGCGCCCATCCGGTGGGCTTCGGCCAGGTCCTCGGCCGCGCGGTCCTGGCGGCGGCGGGCCGCGGCCAGCGTCGAGACCGCGCCGGCGGCCTCGCCGGCCCGCAGCAGGCGCA